>CACBGS010000021.1 GCA_902538855.1 uncultured Coxiella sp. | reverse complement strand
GGAATGCTTCTTTTAGTGTAGTTTCTAGCGGTTGATTTGGGTTTTTTTGCTCAATAGTTGCTTGGTAGAAACTACTGGGTAACTTCAGTTTAGCATACAAGCAGTTGCATGCCATTACTGCGAAGATGATAACTGTTCTAAATATATATTGCATGAGCATATACTAGCACAAAGTTTGGTTAAGTTAATCTATTTTAGTGAAAAAATACTTACGTGATTGTAATTGGTGTCTTATATTGATTTTTTTGTGAAAAATACTTGATGATTATTATAAGATCAGCTAGTATCAACATATTGTAAATTTGGAATAAGGTATGGTTCGCTCTGAATTGATCGCTCAGCTTGTTGAAGAGTTCGGTCACTTGCCGCCACGTAAAGTTGAAGGCGCTGTCAATGATATAATCAATATTATGGTGAAAACATTAAGCGATGGGGGCCGTATTGAAATCAGAGGTTTTGGTACATGGTGCTTGCGTTATCGTGAGAGTCGTAATGCACATAACCCGCGTACAGGCAAAACTATCCGTACTTCTGCTAAGTATGGGGTTTACTTTAAAGCAGGTAAGGCACTTCGTGAAAAGGTTAACAATGGTATGAGTAAGTCAATACATGGTTTACGTAAGGGTGAAGCCAATGCTAGTGTAGATGCCAATGTAGAAGTTGAAGAAGAAGCTTTTGCTTAATTAGCAATTTGCCAGAGCCCATTAATTGGGTTATAAAATCCCGGTCGTTGTACTGGGATTTTTTTTATACAGTTTCTACTATAGGATCGGTTATACCAGTTTGACCTTGGTATTTGCCTTTACGGTCTTTATAAGATGTTTCGCAGATCATGTCAGACTCAAGAAAAATCATTTGCGCAACACCTTCATTAGCATAAATATAAGCTGGTAAATTGGTGGTGTTGGAAAACTCCAGTGTAACATGGCCTTCCCATTCAGGTTCTAGTGGGGTGACATTTACAATAATGCCGCAGCGTGCATAGGTTGATTTGCCAAGGCAGATGGAAAGGATGTTGCGTGGTATTTTAAAATATTCTACCGTTCTTGCAAGTGCAAAGCTATTTGGTGGAATGATACACTTATCGGTTTGGACTTCGACAAAACTACTTTTATCAAAAGCTTTTGGGTCAACTACTGCAGAGTGGACGTTGGTGAATATTTTAAACTCGTCAGCACAGCGTACATCATAGCCATAACTTGAGAGGCCATAAGATATACGTCCTTTGTTGTTTTCTTTTTTTACCTGTTGTGCTACAAACGGGGTAATCATGCCTTTTGCTGCGGTTTCACGTATCCAGCTATCACTTTTAATACTCATAGAACTTGCCTCCTTTGTTGCACATAGTAATGCTTTTTTTAGCTGCTGTCTAGGGAGAGTCTATGCTATGTTGTTTTTTCGACTACGATTTTTGGAAATTTGCTTTTTTGGGCGAGGGGCTGTTGGCTTAGTTGCGCCGCTAGAGAAATAGCAATGCGTTGAAAGTTTTTCTGTAGTGTATGCTTATTATTACACATAATGGGTTTGCCAGTACTTGCACTGGTGGCCATATCTTGATGTAGGGGGATGCTACCTAGGTGTGGGATGTTGTATTGTTTTGCCCAGGCTTTGATATCCTCTGTAAATATGCTGTTGTGTTGCTGACAATGTGTGCATTCATAACCGTCCATATTAGAGATAATACCTAATTTTTGGATTTGCATTTTATCCAGCATTGCAATGGCCTTGGTGCAATCATCAATGCTTAGTTGCTGGGGGATGTTGATTAAGCATACGCCACTAAGAGGTATTTTTTGGCATAGACTAAGATGTATATCGCCAGTGCCTGGTGGTAGATCGACGATGAGATAATCGAGCTTTGGCCACTTAGTTTTATTAATCAGTTGTAGCATGTAGGCGCTTACCATTGGTCCACGCCAAACTAAAGGGGTGCCTTTATCTACCAGATAGCCCATGGACATACTATGTATATTATGATGATAAATGGGGATGTACTGCTCTTGCTCTATCTCTGCTTGTTGATGTATGCCTAGTAATTGTGGTTGGTTGGGGCCATAAAGATCAGTATCTACTAGACCTACTTCAGCACCAGCTTGCGCTAATGCTAATGCAATGTTAGTTGCTATAGTGGATTTACCGACGCCACCTTTGTTAGCACAGATGCCTAT
>CACBGS010000020.1 GCA_902538855.1 uncultured Coxiella sp. | reverse complement strand
CACAGATTGATAAAATAGAGGTTCTCTGTACTGATAGCGAACATGCTGCATTAGTACTTGAAAACCAGATGATAAAGAAACATAAGCCACGCTATAATGTTTTGCTAAAAGATGACAAAAGCTATCCTTATATTTATCTTACCCACCATGATTTTCCCCGTGTTGGTATATGTAGAGGAAAAAAAAGTAAAAACTGTAGTTATTATGGTCCATATACCAGTATAAGGAATTTACGTTATCTTTTAGATGTTATGCAAAAACTATTTAAGGTGCGTACTTGTAATGAATCTTATTTCAAAAACCGCTCACGTGCTTGTTTACTTCATCAAATAGGCCGTTGTCATGGACCTTGTGTTGCTCATATAGATAAGCAAAGTTATGCAGAAGAAGTAAAAGCACTTAAGCAGTTTTTAGCTGGTAATTATCAAACGCTTATTTCTGAATATGCAGATAAAATGCATCAAGCAGCTAAAGAGCAGTCATTTGAAAAAGCAGCATTGTATAGAGATACTATCACTGGATTACAAAATCTTATTCAGCAACAAGAGCAAAGCTCGCAGCGTGACTGTGTTGATTTTATAGCTGCTAAAGATGATGGTGTTAGTGTTATTATTCAGCATTTATGGATTCGTAATGGTCAGATTCAGGATTCTAAGCCGTATATGATGGGACATGCTGCTTTGGAACTTGATGATATACTCTCAAGCTTTATCAAGCAATATTATACTAATACACATGTTCCATTAGGGCTTCCAGATGCTGTTGTATGTATGCAGCTAGATGATAATTTTACTGAAGTTGCATCGTATTTATCAGATAATTGTAAAAAGACCTTACGTTTAACTGATGTATTACGTAAGCAAAATTATAAGCATTGGGCGCGAGTGGTTGAGAATAATTTACAAGCCAGTTATTTGCAGCAAATGCAAAAGAAGCATAGGTTTACTGATGCATTTGATGGTTTATCAACTATTTTGCAGGATAGTATAGATAGTGTGGAATGTATAGATATAAGTCATACGCAAGGTAGTAATACCTACGCCTCATGTGTTTATTTTAATCGTGATGGTCCAGTAAAATCTTCGTATAGAACTTATAAACTAGAAAATAAAAATGATGATTATGCTAGTATGCGTGCAACCATCGAGCGTCGTTATCATAAAAAGAAAAGCAAGCAGCATGCAGATGTGCTTTTAATAGATGGTGGTCGTGGGCAATTGAATGCAGTTGCGCAAGTTATTGCTGCCTATGATCATATTAGTGTGTATTTATTAGCTATAGCTAAAGATAGTACGCGTACTTCAGGCCTTGAAAAATACTTTATATGGGATAAGCAGGGGCTTACGCGTCAGGTTAATATAGATGTTACGACACGTAGATTATTAGAGACGGTTAGGGATGAGGCGCATAGGTTTGCTATTAAGCAGCATAGGGGAGCTAGATCTAAGACTGCTATGAAGGATGTTATACTAGAGCTTGAGGGTATTGGTCCAAAGCGTTATCATCAGCTGCTTAGTCATTTTGGCGGTATTAATGGTATTAAAAAAGCCAGCGTTAAGCAGTTGCAATTGGTTCCTGGTATTTCAAAGCAGCTTGCTGAAAAAATTCATCTAAGTATGATGCAGTAAAATATTTTAATAATAATAGTCTACTGAAGTTGTTCGTAAAATTTGCTATTACAAGAGCACAGTGGGGTGATCGTGTTGTTGACTTAGAAAGTTGTTATCCTCCTGGCTTTATTCTATCTTATGGCATGGTATTTAGTTTATTAATAGTAGGACAACTACATCCTAATGTATCTTATATACATGGCAACTTTTTGACATTTATTGCACAAATACCATGGTCATATCTATTCTGGCAAAAACTTGCCTTACTAAGCCCACTAGCCAATTGCATTGCACTGCCATGGCTAAGCTATATCATTCTACCCTGCGTACTAGCGCTTATACCCATAAGTGCATGCAATAAAGAACTTAACAAACTACTACTACAATTCATTGAGCTACAATGGCAATATCTTGCCAAGATACTTACTTATATTAGCCAGTTTGATGTTAGCTAATATGCTTGATAATATATACACTCACACGATAAAAACATTAATCATCACACTGCTATGCCTTATTATAATATATGAGCAAAGATTAGCACTATTAGCATTTATACTTATATTCATTAGCAAACATATAGATCTACCTAAATATCATTATTGGAATACTAACTTGCATGTATACCATCTCTACCCCTATAGTATCAGTGTCATTGAATCAACCAACCAGCGCTGGTTCTACATAAGATCAATAGATGCTTACTCTCAGTATACCAAAAGCTCATGGCTACGCTGGATTAAACCAAGCCCCTATAAAAGCACCTCAATCATATTAGCAAAAAGCAATCTACATGATACATCCATACACAGCAAAGCCTTAACAATGAGTCCTATTACCAATATATACTCCGCAAATAGTAATACGAACACCTGCAATCTCAGTATAACAACAGAAATAAAATTAACATGTACTATCATAGATAATAGTTGCCGCTGTTATTATTATGATAACAACAATATATACTATCTAAGCCCCGAGGGTGAGTATAAAAGCACATAATAGTAATACTAAAAAGTAACTACAATCATTTCGGCTTAACAACAGAATCAAGTTCCTCTTTAACTTCTTGGACTTTTGCAATGTTAGCCACTACTTTCTTGCGTACATCTACAGTTGCTGTGATTCTGTCTTTAACATCTATACCATTAGACTTTACATAATCCTCGTTCTTACTATTACTAAGTCTATTAGTATCAATAGTAGTAGAAGGTATCACACTATCAGGCACAGCTACAGTATGATCTTGAGAATTATATACATTAATTTTATCACCAAGTGGATCCGTTAAGTCAGCAAATTGATTACAGGCATCCTCATAGGCAGCCAATGTTGTAGCAGTATTATTATAGATACTGTTAACAGCTGCAGTACCACCAAGAGTAAGCGCAACAACACTAGCAACTGGCCCAGCAGTAGCCAGACCTAAAGCACATGCAGCTACTATGAGGGCACATCCAAGATTAACACCGCACTTTTTTAAATTATTAATCCTTTGATTAGGAGTAACAATTGCATCAAATAAATTTTTAAATGATTTTGCTACTGATGTACCCGCTGAAATAACAGCAAAAAGGCTCAATGCATAAGGAGCAGCAACTGCAGCTCCAGTACCGATTGTATATAAGGAGATACTAAAGCATGCAGCCGTTGTTACTGCAGCTATACTCTGATTAAAACTTGCCTTCTCACGTAAGCTTTCATTATTCATAATATGATCATGATTAACCTTTTTCATTAAATCCACCACACGATCCCTAACACTGTCATTAGCAAGCCATGTATCATCATTTACCGGTACTTTT
>CACBGS010000019.1 GCA_902538855.1 uncultured Coxiella sp. | reverse complement strand
CAAATACCTTGATCAAGAACTTGGCGAAAAATGGACTGAAAATGCTGAGAACGCTAAGTTACTTAAGTACATAGGACTAAGTAATGAGGATATACAGCAGCTTTTAATAGTTCATCAAGATAAAAACACAGATACAGGCATGATAGGTAATTTACTAGGAGGCGAATCCGATGCACAAAAGCTTGATAAGTTAAGAGGAGATAAAGATGCTATTGGACTGATGTTTGAAGCCTCACAAATACCAGACCAACAACATAATTTTCATACACTTGTTAACATGCAAGCACACGGGAACGAGAAAATTCATCAAAAAACAGAAAGTTTTTATGGCATACCATACAAAACTGTTGAGAAGTTAGAAAGAACAGATCTAGATCCTTTCTCTAAAAAGTTTGTTGAGGAATATGAAGCCAACACGCCAAAATTTAGTGATCAGTTTGCACTAACAAAAAAACAACTTGGAGAAATGGGAGCTAACGCATATAGAGATCCAGGAACATTTTTTAAAGAATTTGGTAAAGAGTACTTTAGAAATTTCCGCAATCTTTTAATAACGCCTGCAGCAGGAAAAGTACTAGGTGAGTTTGGAAAAATTGATGAGGGGCAGGATTCCAAAAGTGAGAGAAAGTATTTTAAGGTAGAGACAAAAGAAGATCGTATAAATAAATTTAAAGCAGAAGTATTGGGACATGCCAATATGGATAAGAATATTGCAGACTTTAATAAAAATCTTTTTCCTCCAGGTACAGATCCAGCGGTAATTGAAAGAGAAAAAGGCACTATATTATCAAGTCTACTAAAAGCCCAGAGTGATAGTATGTATAGACCTAGGGGAGTATTTAGCCCAGTATTTGATTTCAAAAACCTGAAAAAAATGGGCTATACAACCGAAGAAATTGTCTCTAAGAATAGAGAGTTAGGTAATGTAATCAAGCCAATAGACTTTATTAGCATAGATGGGCCAAAAGTAGAAGAACTCATGAAAATTGATGAATTAAGAAATTTATCAAGACCTGAAATTGTCGATATACTTTATGATCAACGGGTACGAACTGCAGGCCATGTCAATTTACTTAAAGGTAAAAACTACACTGAACTTAAGAATCTAGGCATTGACGATCAAGAGATAAGTCATGCAAAACAAGTTAGGATATATGGCCAACCAAGAGATGGAATTCCTAGAAGACAAAAATAGAAGTATATTAGTATTGATTAAGTATAGGCCAGCTGATTGCATAATAGTCATGCCTAACCCTACAAAATCTTTGAATGGATTGTAGGATTTATTATTTTTTATAGCTGCATATGCGCCAAATAGCCCGACACCCTCAATCAGACAACCTGCGTTCCTCATATTTTCATAACAATTATTAATATTTGCATTACAATAACTGTTATAAGTATTATACATGCATGGATGTGCCGTAGGATAATTTGCATATGAACCAGTTTGTAGTGGAACGCCAAACATTTTTTCTGCAATCATTAATACTGTTGTCTGTAAATTTAATTGCGCTGGATTTAGGACTACTCCCGCTCTTACAAACAGTCCTTCACCGATTTTATCAAAAAAAGGTCTTTCGTTTCTTGATGCATAAAATGGCTTTAATATTTTGCTTATTACATTATCAATATTGCTCACTTTTATAAATTCTTCCTCACCCTCTGTGTTGGTTACTGTGTATGAAGCTGAAGAGGTTGGCGTGTTAACTTGTTCAGTAGTGTTATAATCTTGTAATAATTTGTAAACTCTTGATTCATAACCGCCGTTCTTAGTGAGCTCACGTACTAAATTACGGTATGCTTGGGTAATTGCCAGCTTACTACGTAGTGCATTGCCAGTAGCATTACCAAAAAATGGGTTACTGCAGTCATTTTCAATTTCAACTTGCCCTGCACTAGTATCATCACTTATTCCTATAATTGCATTATCTTTGTATGTACCATTTTGAAAAGTTATTACGCCATTGTTACTAACTTGTGAGTTTATATAACTGGCTAGATTTAATAAACATCCTGAATAGCTAACATTATTAACTTTTGATGGTACATTATATCGGCAGAATGCCCAACTTATCTCACCTGTTGATTGATCTAAAACACTATTTTCATTGGTATATGTTGTTTTCTGAAGTTCATCGCCTATATAAGTCTTTCTTAGTGGTAAGCTACCATTGTAAGTATTCGGTGTTATCTGAGGTGTACATATGGCAATATTTCTTTGCCCCCCTAGTTCACTGCTGGTATACATTGACTGACCACTGACTACATAGTACTGATTGATTATACCTTTTACATCACGACATAATAGACAGCTGCCGTAAGCACCAAGGCTTGTAAAGTTCACATTTGCTGCAGCCATACTGCCATCTGCGTTCGTCTCTGTGAACTCTGAGGCCATTGTAGATGTATTCATCCATGCTGATTTATTATAGTAATACTTATAAGCACTGTAGAGCATATTATAGCTTACATTTTTTAGCATTTCTGTTGCTCCACTTCCTGCGCTACCGCTGAAAGAGACTGATCCACATTCTGTTAGATCTACTGTTGTGGGTGGATTTGCTTGCATCTCAAAAGTACCACTGTCGGGTATTGCGTCTATTGTTGCATTGTAGTAACCACACATGTAAATTCTTAGTGCAGATAAGAAGTTCGCGTCATAAAAACTTTGATAAGCTTTATTTTTGCTATCAACATCTGTTGTTGTGCTACTAGAGCTATCTGTAGTAGTGCCGGTTGATTGGCTAATCATGTTAGTTTCGATACCAATTAATTTTTGATTTAATTGTTGATCAAATGCGAATAGTGCGTTAGAGAATGCTCTATCGGCAAAGCCGATACCATTCAAAAATATATACATTATTAATATTTGTAAGTAAGTATACCCTGAGCTGGTAGGGATCATTAATATAGCACTGACACATATTCTCATAGCTGCAACTAGTGATAGTTGCTTTTCTGTAAAGCTACCTTCATAGCCTCCAACTAAAATAACATTCAGTACCGCAAAACCAATAAATACATAGAGTATGGTAAGCATACCCACATTAAAATAACTAAACATGGTTCTTATAATTTTGGGGCCTACAGATCCATTTGCATCAGGGCATGGAACCCCATCGACAGTACCGAGCAAGCCTGGAATAGATCCAAATATTTGTTCTAGCATACAGATGCTCATATCACACTGTGATATCCCTAATAACTCATCTTGTGCCTCACCTGCACGCCTGCCATCTCCTACAGTGTATTGAAACTTATAACTATCGTCTATCATGTACTGAAATAAATAACCTGAATACAACCAGCCCTTCTTCATAGCAGTTGCAATATAATCATTGCCACCTAGGTTACAGCCATTATTGTCTTCTTTATAAATATTAAGCGCAAAATTATTTGCTTTTACTACTGGGCAAATCAGCATTATCAGTGATAATAACCCTTGTATATAAAATATTTTACTAAACGCTTTAGACATTACTACGATTCTCGTTTTGAAACTATACTACCACTTTCTTCACTTGTTTTCGCATCAGCTGCAGCCCCTTGTTTTTGTTTCTTGGATATGGATACTGGATCAATAGCTGCAGCTCCTTCCTCTGACTTACTTGCTGAGTCTGTGCCTGCACTGGCAATATTGTTGGTCATGCTCTTGAATTGTTCTGCAATATCTTCCATTCTTGCCATTTCTTCTTGTTCAGATGCAGATGCTGGGATACCCATATATTTATTTACTGCATTGGGTACTTTATAAATTAGTGAATAGCTATACAATATAATCTGATAATATAGATAGATAAACATATACATAGCTAAAACTGTCACACAGGCGGTAACCATAGAGTTTGCTTGGTTAGAACCGACCCCATTTGTACTCACCATAACATAACCTTGTGCCCATGCTCCAATTTGCGCATTGAGCATGGGGATAGCTGTTTCATACATGGCAATCACTGATAATGAAGCAGTGACGTTTGCCATGACAAACCCAATCACCGTTAATAATGGTCTTATATAAACTACCAGTAGTAATTGTAGTAATTTATCAGCCTTACCTAAGACAGCGTGTCCATCAGGTATTACTATACCTATTAATATTAACGGTGCGGCAACAATGGCTTCAAGATACACTAGATAATAACTAAGTACACAAAGTGTATAAATCATAATAGGGTATATTGGTATTATAATTGCAAACGTAGAACTTAGCACTATCATAGGTACTGCAATAGCAAAATAAACTGGATTATATCTTGTGGTTATAAAGTTTTTCACCTGTAGTAACATATCAGTAATATCGAACAACTTAGCTACGGTAATGGCCATTTTCACTATCATTAACCCATACCCTATACCCATTAATATGCCGCCAATAATAAGGTGCATTGGGATAATAATAGGGAAAATAAAAGGAATACAAAGATAGTTAAAAAAGTTACACATAATACCTGGTGGTGCTGGTATTGGTATTCCAGGAGTTCTGAACATTCCAAGAAACCAACTTACTTGCCAGATACTAAATGCTAAACCATTACCCATATGACTTCTAAAATAACGATAGCCCCACTCTGCAAATTGGCTTGAATACATACCAGCTATACTAAGCCCTATTTCCATATAAACTCTACGCATTAATAGATCAAAGCCTGTGGAGAATATAGAGGCAAAAGTATCAATACCAATACGAAAAATAAAGCCAATACTATAAGACATAACACGCATTCCGAACGCACTAAGTGATTTTATAGGATTCATAAACATACTGACTTGGTTGTAGATAATTGTGTCATACCACGCTTTTACTAAAAAATAGGTATAAGACTGAATATCCCAGGCAAGACTTCGTGGATATAGAGAGTCTGGGTCATTAAAAATTGCGTTAAGATCTGTAAAGTTTGCTACTACCGCAGCACCAGCAAAGGGTAAGGCGATCGCCATAAATATCATAGGCCCTATTACTTTAAAGAAGCCCACTGTTGCGCCCATGGTTATTATAGCCATGGCCCCAAACAATATACCTATATTAGCTTTATAATCTAGTGGTCCGATGCCAGCACTTACACCTGAGTTAGTAGCATTACAGTTTTCTGGTGGGGAAAATGGTATAGAGCATGCTGAAGATTCTGAGCCTATCTCAACAAATGTCTTCACATGATTAACATTAGGTATTTGTGATTTAAACGATGAATATAATGATGATGTTGCTGAGCCTATTGCTGGACCACCGCCATCATAATTAAACACATATTGGTTAATATTATTACAGCTATCTTTATTATATGAACAATAATTTTTTTGATCGTTATTGTTAGTAACCTCTTTAAAGTTAAGCAACTCAGTTGTATAGTATGAGCCAGTTTGTGTCATTAGATCTTTTGAAAAAGTATTGTATTTTTCTACAACATCTTTATTATCTTCATTATTACTGATACTCATCAAATTAAGATCTGCCATACTTGGACTGGGGTTATTTACATTGAGCTGATAAGCATATTCATTGAGTTTATTGGTGTAAAATAGATAATTATTAGCCATCATCGCCCAACCACCGTCCAGTAAGTCTGTCATAGTTGGTTTGTTAAGACCGCTTGTTTTTGCGTTGTTACTGGCATTTTCATTTGCATTTAATAATGTTATTTGATAAGCCCACTCAAGAGATATATTGACTAGACTTGTTGCAAGTTGTTGGTAGTTATTGTCAGTAATATTATCTTGTGATATTTTTGTCAACGGTAGTACTCTACTGCTTAATGTTCTTATACCATCTACAAAAAGTGCTCTTAAGCCAGAGGCATATGTACTGTTTAGCGCTAAATTATATTGTCCACAGTCATAATTAATATTGTTATATGTATAGCTGTAAGCGTAATTTATGCTATTATTGTTGTTGCTCATAATACCATTTATCATATTATTGATATTTTCATTAAAAGTGCTCTGTATTTCATTATAATCTGATATGCCTGAGTTCTGTATACTTTGTAGCATACAATACATGCTTACTGCGTTCATTTGTAGAGCATAGTTTAAGGCTGCATTAATGGCTGCACTATCACTTTCAATACTGCTGCTATCACTGGATGTATAAATCAGCTTATCTACTTCATCTTTCTCTATTTGAAATAAATTATTTGCAATGCTTACTGCTTGCTCATTACGATATTGGTTGCCAAACTGAGTTTCCATATTGCTATTAGCAATCAGCGCGTTACCTATACCGCCATTGTACATAAGCATGGTTGCTGCAAGTGATGACCAGCCTGCATTAGCTAATGCGATACCCTGTAATGCTACATAACTTATAATCCCTTGTAGTACAGTATAGCCATTTGCTGTTGGTAAAAATAATGTTATGCCTGCAATACTTCTTATTAAAAGGAAATATTTTGGGTATTTTCTACCCATAAACTCTCCTTCAAGTGAGGTTTTAGCAACTGTATCCACGATGGTAAATGTCACAATTGCAACAGCAATAACAAACATAAGTGTACTAAACTTTTCAAAGTTTGCTAGGTTGATAATAGTGGCTTTCGGATAATTTGTGGTAACCGATAGATCTACTAGATTTGGCATGTTACCAGTGAGGAGATTTAGATGCTTGGTTGATACTTCACCATAGGTGCCTATTGTATTATTGTTAAGATTGTTGAGTACTTCTGCATATTGAGAGGTTAATAGTGTTTCTTGCGCATAGGTACTATTAATTAGTAACGCTAACCATAGAAAACTTAGCAATAGGCACCTAAACATACCATATTTCTGTATTGTTAGAGATAGACAATTTATGCATCATTATAGACCTTTACTATTTTGCATCACCTACACTCCCACTTTGTGCTGAGTCGCTATTACTCTGAGCTTGGTCTTTAGCTCCACCAACATTAACTCCTCCTGCTCCACCAGCACCAGCATCTGGTCTTTTGACTGCTTGTCCAGCAGCTCCAGCACCTGATTCGGCCATACCTTTTGTTTGTGATCCGATACTCTTTGCCATCTGTGCAGCATCACTTGGTGACTCTTGTCCGCCTATCCACTTAGTAATCCTATCTGGTATTTGATAGATTAAAGCAAAACTAAGTTCTAATATTGCATAAGCAAGATAGGTATAAACCATAAATAAACCAATACAACACATCACCATGACTTTATCACCTAAGCCAGCACCACCATCCATACCTGCTGCCATATTATTAAAATAATCATAAATAACATACATAAACCCGTAATTTACTAAACGTAATGCTGCTTGTGACATACTAATAGATAAAAATAAGCCCATTACTGTGGCAACGGGTCTTAAAAACACACCAAGTAATAACATCATGCCTGACTCAGCT
>CACBGS010000018.1 GCA_902538855.1 uncultured Coxiella sp. | reverse complement strand
GGTTAAAAAAAGGAAATAGTATTGAAAATATATTATGTGATTTTGTCATAAATAAGAAAGATGATTTTCAAATAACAGGTTTAAGCAGAGAAATATTAAATGATGAACTTATAAAAAACTCTATTGATCAATACACATTAGTAAAAGACTTAAAAGAAAAAGATGAGTTCTTTTTTTATGAAAAAGTAAATAACCCTACAATGGTAAAATATGGTAGTAATGTATGTTTTGCGTATTCACAGTTAGCAAAATATAACGATACTGATACGGATGATAAAGCTTTTCATAAAGATAGAGAAGAAGCTTTTGCACAAGTATGCTCACAGTTAGCAGATAATATTACATTAGAAGATTATAGCTTAGAAGAGGCACTAGGACTTAGTGAGAAAGATAAATATATTATATTTAAATATAATATGTTAAAGGCTGACACTATTTACAATACAGATAGTGTAAGAAGAATGTGTAGTTTACCAAAAGCAACCAGAGACCGCTGTGAAGAGTGGCAGCGTATGTGTAAAGTTGTTTCAACATTTAGTACAGAGGAATATCATAAGTTCATGTGCAAAGTATTTAACGTTGATAATATAACTAAGGTAGCACGTGTAAAACTAGATATAATTCCCAATCCGAATCTGTTCAAAGAAGGCTTGAAGACAGCTAATTTGCCCGAAGTTAAGACGTACAATAAAAAAGCTACAATGATTCAAGTAGCTTTTAGGGGTCATGTCAGTAGACAAAAACAGCAACAGCAACTCATGAATGATTTTATAGAAGATTGTAAAAAGGTAAACAGTTTTTTAAACACAAGAGGAAAACATGCCAGAATAATATTTTTTGATAAACTGCCCAATCTAAACAAAACATATCCTATTAATAAAGTAAAAGGAGGAGGAAGGCGTATTCTACAAAAAATCTGTAAAGCTATTATGAATTTATATAAAGGCAAAAAAGAATCTTTAGAAGACATGCAGAAAAAATATGCAAATCTTAATATAGGAGAAGATGACATAGTACGTATAAAGATTGCACTTGGTATGAGTAAGCAAGAAAAAGACATCTCTAAAGACAACAAACCAGGGCCAAACAAACTATAAAAACAAGTATTATGATAGTAAGTTTTATTATCTTCTAAAGCAGAAAGTCTAATATTGATAGAGCATATTAAGAAATATTAACTGAAATACTTTTAACTTATAATAACAAGCTATAGTAAATGAGTTCAAATAACTGAAAAATATAATATTTATACTATAATAATAGTTAAGATTAATGAGAAAAGATATGGAATTCAAAAAAGATTTAACAGCCCTATCACTAGCAGCAAGATTTAATGGCACTAAGTCACGTGGCGTTTGCCAAGGGATTGTTTACGCACTGCTATATGATATTATCAATAGAGAAGAGAAAAACCCTAATACTAATGCTTGGAAGGAACCTGGTAGTTTTATTGATATTTTTATGCTTATAACAGCTGCAAGAGAAAACACATCAGCCAGCGAGATGCAAGAATACATAACAAGCGCAATGCACATTGCAAAAGGTAGTAATGCGCCTAAGCATGTGAAAAAAATTGTAAATTTTCTCAATAAGTACAGAGTATTTAATGAATTACGTGATAAAAAGAACCCTAGAGAATTTTACAATGATATCATGGCCTATATTGATCAAGTTACCTTTTTTCAGGATGAATATATTGATTTAACGGATGAAGCAGGCTTAAAGCGCAACGTTCTTGGAGGTTATTGTGAGCCAAAACAAAAAGCATTGGTACTAGGTAAAGATCTTAAGCGTTATCAAGTAAAACATATAGTAACTGCAAAAGAAGAAGCATGGGATGCGATAACCGAAGCCATAAGACAAGTAAACAAGCAAGACAATAAACAAAATGAGGTAACGGTATTCAGCTTGTACTCACATACGCACGCATCAGTATTTATATATAAAAAAGGTAGTGACCATTTCTTCTTAATAGACAACGATACTTATGAAAAGTTTTTTCTTAATATGCCAAGTCGCTCTCAACTTAAGATCTATACTCGGTGTAATAATGATGATATCAAAGAAGAATTTAATAGATGGATGAATCATCATAGCAGAGACACTTTCCTCATTACACAATATCAAACAGCATGTCCACGCAGCGAAAATACGCCAATTGAAACATTAATACAAATACCCCCTGATAGAAAAGATGACTTTTTACGAGAGATACTATTTCTAGCCACACGATGTTTAAACGAAGAAGTGCTCAAGGAATTACCCAAAGTAAAAATAAGTAAGAATGATATACATCCTATAACAATGGCTATAATGACGAACGATAGTAATATAATAAACATAGCTAAAAAGAGATACGATGATGATGATGATGCCAAGCATCACCGACAAAATTGGCTTATTGAAGCATGTAGACAAGGGAAGATTGACTACGTAAAAACACTTGTTGAGCACGACGTTGATGTCAATTGCATAGAAGATGGCTCAGATCCACTCAGTGCAGCAGTCAATAATAAGCATACGGATATAATGTGGTATTTACTTGAGAAAGGTGCAAAAATAAATGCAATATCAGACAATGCAAAGCCGACATCTGAAAAGGCACAGTACAACTCAGAAGATCCTAAAGACAGCAAAAAGCAGGGGCCAAGCAAACCATAAAACTAGCATTATGATTGTAAGTTTTATTATCTTCTAAAGCAGAAAGTCTAATAAAAAAAATTAGAACTTCTCACAATTAAAGAGGCCTATTACCTGTTGAAGGCCCAATTCCCCAATGCCAAAATGAAGCAAAGATAGCGATAAAAAACTGAAAAAAATTGCATAATTAGTAAAAAAAAAGTATTATAAAACAAATTTAAGTAAGAATTTATGACAACATTACGCCTGCCAGAAAAAATAGAAATCATAACGTTAGAAGTCGTTAACAATGCACTCGTAACACAAGAATTAAGTAGACAAGATATCACAGAGATAGTAATCTCTGAGGGCACGACGGAGATAGGACCAAGTGCATTTACGGCATGCGAAAGCTTAAGCTCAATAGAAATACCAGAGAGCGTGACGAGGATAGGTCCATGGGCATTCCGTTGTTGTAAAAATCTAAAATCAATAGTATTGCCAAAGAACTTAACAGAGATAAATACGCACCTATTCGCTTTATGCACAAGCCTATGCTCAATAGTAATCCCTGAGAACGTGAAGCTGATAAGCAGTGGCGCATTCTATGAATGCGAAAGTCTAACCGAAGTCACAATTCCAGAAGGGGTGACGGAGATGGAGCAGGGTATTTTCAAAGGCTGTATTGGACTAATATCAATCAAAATCCTAGCAAAGATAGTAAAGATTGAAAATAACAAATTCGAAGGCTGCACAAGTCTATCCACGATCACAATCCCAGATGGGATTCGAGAGATTGGAAAATATGCATTCAAAGACTGCATAAACCTAACTACGGTCATCATTCCAGAAGGTGTAAATGGGCCTAATGGACAAGCAATACGATTCAGCAAAAACCCATCAGTGATTACAATCCCTAAAATCGTTAGGATAATAGACGAGCATGCATGGGAAAATTTCTATGGCAACAAAGTCATATTAGTAGGGAGTTTAATAAAGATTGATGATTATGCATTCAGTGGCTGTGCAAATCTACGCACAATCACCATTCCAGTAGGCGTCAAAGATATAGGTACAAGTGCATTCGATGGCTGTTCAAGCCTAAAATTACTGGTAATACCAGATGTTTTTGAGGGTAAGAGTAATCAGTATTGGGCAGAAAAAGGTCTTAATCCGGAAAAAACAACAATTATTTCCATCGGTAAACTTAGAAGTGAGTTAGATGATAGTCTTAATTTAACTAAACGAAAGATAGAATGTAACGATACTATGTTAAGCTTAATGTATAACCTTGTGAAGAATATATGCAATGTTAGTCAAATAAAATCATCAGTAATTAACATGAATACGTATGATTTTATGAGATCCCTTATACTGATTAACAAGACTCTTATAACAGAGATATATACAGGATCACAAGCACTGCCATCAGTCTCGATAAATTGGAAAAAGTTAGTTGAAAGAGACATCTCAATAAATTATAAAAAGTTCGATGAAAAAAAGCAGACAGAGACAGACCAGTCATTGAATATACCTCTTAAGTTGTTTTCAGAACATCTTACCGTTAGAGATATGCAAAACCTCATAGTGGCCACAGAACTTAGCAAAGACAAAGATGAGAAGTCAGTAGAAAAAGAAGAAGATGATGTATATCGAATTGGATGTTGTATTGTATAATACCATTAAAGGCCCACTTACCCTATGCCAAAATGAAGCCAAGATGGCGATAAAAACTAAAAAAATTGCATGATTAGTAAAAAAAAAGTACGGTAAATAGATTTAAAGTAAAAATTTATGACAACATTACGCCTGCCAGAAAACATAGAAATCATAACGGAAGAAGTAGTTAACAATGCTCTAGTAACACAAGAACTAAATAAAAAAACCATCACAGAAATAATAATCCCAGAGGGGGTGACAGTGATTGGTGACGATACATTCGACGGATACACTAAGCTAAGCAAGATCACGCTACCAACAACATTGACGATGATTGGCGCGAGAGCATTTCAATGTTGCTCAAAGCTAACTGATATCTCGCTACCAGGAGCATTAATACAGATAGATGAGCAGGCATTCTTGAGATGTGAAAGCCTAAAATCAGTTATAATACCAGATGGAGTGAACTATATTGGTCGAGAAGCATTCTATAGTTGCATAGCGCTAACTAAGGCCTCGCTACCAAAAGCGTTACAGAAGATTGAAGTAGGACTATTCAAATACTGTGAAAGCCTAATCAAGATCATAATCCCAGAAGGTGTAGCTTGGATTGAAGATTGTGCATTCGCAGGATGCACAAACTTAATCGATATCTCGCTACCAGGAACATTGACGACGATTTCTGAGTATGTATTCATGAGATGCACAAGCCTAGTGTCAATCACAATACCAAATGGGGTGCACGTTATTGGTAGTGACGCATTCAACGATTGCACAAGCCTCATTGATATCACACTGCCAGAAAGATCAGATTTGCGTTACGGTTATGCATTTAAAGAATGCACAAGCCTTAGCGTACTTATTGTACCAGATGTCTTATATATAACTCAAAATGAAAAGGATTGGAAAAAAAGTGGCCTTAATCCAATAACAACTAAAATTATTTCCGCAGGTGTAGTGAGCGAAGAATTATATACTAACCCTATAATAAATTTACTTAAGACTGAATATAGCCGTACTATGCTAAATTTAATGTATTACACAATAAACAACATCTACAAGGTCAGCCAAATAAAAGCAATGGTAAATACTATGCGAGCGTATGATTTTTTCAGATCCCTTTTACCTCTTAACAAGACGCTTATAACAGACATAAAGACAGGATCACAAGCGCTGCCATCAGTAACGATAAATTGGAAAAAGTTAGATGAAATAAATATCTCGATAAACTATAAAAATTTCGATAAAAAAAAGCAAACAGATCTGGATGATACATTAAATATACCCCTTAACTTGTTTTCAGAATATCTTACAGTAGGAGAGATGCAAAACTTCATAGTAGGTACAGAGCTTATAAAGACTAAGATGAGAGCTCGATAGAAAATGTAGTAGATGTTGTATTATATAATACCAACAGTAGTCATACACAAAAGCAGATAAATGGTTTAATAATGTATAAATGGCAGAAAGTGAGAAGAAACAAACATTTTTGTGATTGCTACAATTAGCCAATTATGGGATAATAACACCCTATTAAAAGGATTATTAGACAATGAGTGACTACTTACAAACTACAAAAGAGAAATACCCTTTAGGAGCTATTGTTTTTTTTATATCGTTGGGTTTATATGAAAAACATCCCAGAGGTGTAACGCATGTAGGTATAGTGGTAGGTTATGAGAATAAAACACCTAAAATAGCGCATGCTAACAATGGCAGCCGAGCAAAACACGTTGTTATCTCAAGATTAAAAGCAGATCAAGAGTATTTAGTAGCCAAACCGCCAGAACACATTAACATAGATTTACTAGTAGCACTTGCGCAAACAGTAGCAACTAAAAAGTCCAGCGATACTCCTATTATTAAATACAGTGAAGAGCGTAGTAATAGTATGCAGGAAATCATAACTGACTTATACAATAGCAACATACCAGTAAATCCAGGTAAAAAAATTCCTGAGAAACTGAAAGAAAAGGTCTGTGAAAAAACGCTTACCGACAGTATTAAGATATGTAGCGAAAGCCTCACTAGCGGAGCATGGACTACAATAGTGGCGAAATCGTGTAATATTTTTCGCTCAGATTTATCATTAAGGCTAATAGGCATAGATAAAAATAGCTACAGCCAAACAATCTTTGCGCAACAGAAGTCTAATTTAAATATTCATTACCCAATTACAAAGTTCACACGTAAGGGTTATCACTGTGTACAGTTTGTGGTCATGATGATACAAATGGCCACAACACTTTCTAATAAACGGCTCATTGATACTATAAAGATAGATAATAAGAGCATGCCTAGCCAATGGTATTTATCGCATAAAAAAACTGAGAAGAAAAAGAATGAAGTCTATATGCCGATCAAACCAGAATCTATAGTCAGAAATAATATGATAAGCGAGTTTATAAGCACTCTATCAGAGAACATGCTGCAAGTAGATGGAAAGTACTTATCACCAGCAGCACTATTGTATATATTAGACGATGACAACCCGCCAGGCCCAGGTGGCCCAAGTGGAGGTATGGGCGGATGGCAATTTGGTAGCAGCTTAACAAGTCAAATCAACGCTATGAGCCTAGAATATGCAGTAAATAGGCTAAGTCAAAGGGTTGATAACAGCACTCAAGAACTGCCAGGTTATGCAAAGCTTGTATCAAAGTATATTGATTTATGGAGCGTTAGACGTATTATCAGGAAAATAACGCCTAATTACATAAGCAGTAGGCTTATATTAGGTAGTAATAGACCAGGTAAGAGAAAAGATTCTGATCGAGATGACACTAACGAACGTCGTGTGGTAGCCAGACCATAAAATTGCTAATAGAGACCAGATAGCTATACGCATTTAAAAAATTAGGGTGATAATTAGTACGAATCATGCTACTAGCAGTCATAAGCGAGACAATTACAACATACATATAGGCTATTCACTACAAACTTTAGCGGTATTACAGCTCGCCACAATAGGTGTTTGGGTATAAGTGTTATATATAGAGTTATTTTCAAGATGAAAGATACAGCTAACAGCGCTATTAAATGATTTATAAAATATATCTAATCCATAATCGGCAATAACAGATCGTATTGAGGAAACATATTCAGTAGAATGCAAAAATTGCTCCTTGCTGATAGCACTATACTTATCATTTACGGTAGTGTTTACATGTTGCCAATTATGAAATACCTTATCTAGAACATGTATAAAAGCAACTCTAAATTTAATATAGCTAGCAAGTTTATTACCACAAGCATACAGTGATAATTGCTCACTTGAGCAGTGGTACATAATAATAAGCCTATCAGCCATAGAATATGAAGACAGCGGCATCCTGGGTAAAAATAAAGAAGGTTTTCGAGTGATAGAAGAGGCGCCATATACAAGAAGTGCTGAAATGATACTATCAGCAGTATAATTATTTATGCTATGTTGTTTAAAAATATGTGCTAACAGCAATGGTGTATGAAAATCATGGTTTGTATCATTGATATTTATATTTCCAGCTGCGAGTAATATCTTTACTACAAAAAAATTACCAGCACTACAGGCAGTATGTAATACGGTATTGCCAGAAGCAATACCATCAATATTACAAAATGTATCAGATATGCGTAAGCTGGGATTAGCACCATTAGTAAGTAAGTCTTGAACCAAAGACCCATCATAGTTTTTAAGCGCACATATATGCAAAGGTGTAATACCTTGAGTGGTTTGAGCGTTAACTTTAGCGCCCCTTGCTATTAAAAATCGACTGACATCATATCGTTCTAATGATAATGCAAGATGTAGTGGTGTATAACCACAATCATCAACTACAAAATTAATATTAATACCCTGTTCAACTAACAAAGTAACCATTGGCAAACAGCCAGACTTTACAGCACCAACAAACATCTGCATAAGCTGTGTATGTCGAGGCAGTTTGGTGACTGACATTAAGAGACCAATGCGAAATGTATAAAGATATATAAATATAGCATTAGTAGGCTTTAGCTACGAGTGCAAGACGACCTTGGGTATCTGGATGATAGCATGAAGATCCATGTAAATCCCACGGGAATGGACTATCTTTGCCAACCAAGCATCTAATACTCGCTTGGTATTCACTAGCAAGAAAATCTTCAGTCTCAGAGTGCTCATGCCAGTACAAGCAAACCATTTTATTAGCTTTAAATGTTTTGGCAACCTCTTCAGGAGTAGCACAGAAAACTGTATTGTCGATAAGACTTTTTGTTGAGGATGCAAGTAGATGTTGCTGTATATCAGCTAGAGTTCCTGCAGCATTTGTAATAAAGTCAGCTATTGGCACATTCTCACGTATACCATAGTCCTGAGTACGCAGACTGACACTAACATTGCCCGATGCAAACTCACGTTGTCCAATTTCAAGACGTATAGGTACACCTTTCTTCACCCAAGACCAATTCTTCTCCCCACCTGAACGCTCACGATCATCAACATGCACCCTAAGAGGACATTCTTGAAACTGCTGCTGCTGTAGTTTTTTTGCAAGCGAAGTGCAGAAGTCAAGCAATGGTTTATTATCATTTTTCTTA
>CACBGS010000017.1 GCA_902538855.1 uncultured Coxiella sp. | reverse complement strand
TAACAAGCAGTGTTTAATAGACTAATATGAGCAGGCTGTCTTTTATTAAGGCTATGAAGTGCAACTAGATTACTCTCTTGGCCAAGAATTTTTGCTAATAATCCACATAAGATAGGCTGTGGTCCAACTTCAAGAAAATGACTATTGCCACTGTTATATGCAGAGTTTGCACATGCAATGAAATCAACTGGATTACGAAGTTGTTCAGCCCAATAGGAGCTATCAAGGTTTTCAGCAGCTAATACATGGCCATCTAAATTTGAAAATACTGTATAGCGTGCTTGCAAATGAGGTTTAATATTAACAATAGCATCTTGAAAGCCAGATAGCATAGGGCGCATCATATTAGAGTGAAAGGCGTGAGATACACTAAGTTTGACAGATTTAATTTTATGCTGATTCATTAGGCCATGTAGCGCATCTATTGATGCTATTGGTCCAGATAAAATAGTTTGCATGGGGCTATTAAAGCCGGCAAATTCAACATCATTATAGCAGTTTTGGCATTGTACTGCTAAAAAATCAGTCACAGTAGCTTTATCTGCACGCACAGCAAGCATAGTACCCTTGGCGGTAATTGCTTGCATTCTATGTGCACGCTCAAATACCAATTCTAAACCTTGCTCATAATCATAAAAACCAGCATCTATACAAGCCGCAAGCTCACCAATACTATGTCCAATAGCACAAGATATAGGTAAGCCAAGTTGTCGCCAAAAATCACATATTGCTAGTTGTAAGCTAACCAGGCACATTTGTGTATATTGCGTCTGGTGTATGCGCTCATCATTACCATGAGTGAAAAAGTTTTTAATATCTGCACCATATGCCGCGAATAATTCTGTATATTTACTGATACTATCTTGTATAAAAGGCGCATGAGTGCATGCATCCACACCCATATTTGTTATTTGGCTACCTTGCCCAGTAAACAGCAAACACCATTGCACTTTACTCCTAGTTTGTTGCGGCAATGTAATATCAGCAAGCTTTGAATGTAATTCAGCAATATCTGAATAATAGAGGCTTATTTGTAGAGGTGCTGGGGTAAAGTCACAAAGCTTATGTATATCTTCTTGATTCTGCATCTGCAGGGCTTGTTCTACAGCATGCTTAAGCTCAGCAATTGAAGAGGCTACAACACGAAAAATAGGCATGATAATATCCTCAAATTAGCTGATATGGATGGAAACTAAGAGAGTTTGTAAGATAAGCTATACTAAAAGCAATAACTGCATATGCAGTAAATAGCAATGGTATAGGAATTAATTTAACATCCTTGCAATTGTATTGGCAAAAACTAGGAAGAAAAGAGATAAGCAGCATTGCAAAATGATAGGACATCATGCCAATAAGCCAGCCAGCTGCTATATCAAGTAACCAGTGAGCACCAAGATAAACACGACTCAAAGCAATAAAGAGAATAACAGTATTAACAAATATATGGTTAGCATAATTACGTTTAATAAGCTTGGTGAATAGCAGACAGTAGCCAAGCATAGTACTCAATGCAACATGACCGCTTGGAAAAGAATAAGCGCTTAAAAAAGAGCTAACATGCTCTGGTCTTGGATAATGAACCACTATTTTAACTAATGAGCAAAAGCCAAAGGCATAGCAAAAAGCAAGAGCTAATACACTAAAAGAGTAGAACTGCTTTTTTCTATACAAATATAGGCTTACCAGTATGCTTAAAATTGATAGGTACTCAACTTCACCCAGTACGGTAAAATATACTGCTAAAGTAAGGCCATAAGAAGAATGCATAGCAGTCAACAAAGAGTAAGTATATTGATTAATAGCAGCGAAACTACCATAAAATAGACAAGCTAATGCGTTTATAAACATTAAGAAATAACATATAAAATATATCGCTGAGCTCAGTAGAGGCCGAACTGATGCGCTGAGGCTAAAAGTATGCATCAGCATACGGCTAATTTGAGCATGGCAAGCTATAATCACAGCTAAGCTAATAAAAGCAAGTAGGCTACATACATCAGTAACTATCTCAGTATGCTGACTAAATTCTAGGTGGTACCAGGATAATAAAAAACCAGGCAGCAAATGTATACCAAGCCAAAGAATAATAGCTATAACAGAGTTGATGACAAAGAAGCGAGGTTGCATACGAAATAACCCAGATACTAGAGGAACAAAGCTTCTTAGGGGGCCAGAGAATCTACCTATTATCACAGTATAAGCACCATAGTTTTGCATCATTGTATCAATAACACGTAGTGCGCCTTTATAATGGCTTTGCATTAGCTTAGACCTAACATAGCCTTGATTAAAATAGCCAACAGAAAAACTGAAAATATCTCCTAGCAGGCTGCCAAAAAATAGATACATAATGGTATAAAAAGGCAAAATATGTTGTGCAATAAGCCAGCCGAATGGCGGTACAGTCATAAAGCCTGGTAAAAAATGTCCCAATAGAGGAATAGATTCCATAAAAGTAATAGAAAAGCCAAGTATATATGCATACTCTGGGTGTGACTGAACAAAATGTAGTAGTTGGGTAAACATTAAGCCAATACCGTCTCTGCTTGAGTATCAGCATGATAAGATGATCGCACCATGGGGCCACTAGCAACATGTTTAAAGCCAAGTTGATAGCCAATTTTGGCATAATGAGCAAATACATCAGGATGAACATAACGACTTACAGCAAGATGATAGCGACTGGGTGATAGGTATTGCCCTATAGTTATCATATCAACTTGATGTTTTTTTAGATCAACAAGTGTGGATTCTACCTGAGCATCTGTTTCGCCAAGACCAACCATAAGTCCTGACTTAGTTAGAACATCAGGATGCTGCTTTTTAAAGTTAGATAATAATTTTAGGGAATGCTCGTAGCATGATCCTGGCCTAGCTTGGCGGTACAACTGTGGTACTGTTTCAATATTATGATTAAAAACATCTGGCGTATGATCGCAAAAAAAGGCTAGGGCTTTTTCCATTCTACCTCTGAAGTCAGGCACTAGTATTTCTATCTTAACAGAAGGTGTTTGCTGGCGAATAGATGCAATACACTGTTGGAAGTGTTCAGCGCCACCATCCCTTAAATCATCTCTATCCACAGAAGTGATAACAACATATTTAAGTTTTAGAGTCGCTACAGTATTAGCAAGATTACTAGGCTCATTGGGATCAAGCGGCGAGGGTCTACCGTGTGCAACATCACAAAAACTACAACGCCTAGTGCATTTATCACCCATGATCATAAAAGTAGCTGTACCCTTTCCAAAGCATTCAGATAAATTTGGACAAGAGGCTTCTTCACATACAGTAACTAAATTCTGTTGGCGTAATAATTCTTTTAGTTTACCAACTTGAGGGTTGTGTGATAGGCGTACTTTTATCCATTCTGGCTTTTCCAAGCTATGTGTAGTGACCGGTATTTTAATAGGAATACGGGCCATTTTTTTTTCAGCTCGTTTAAGTTTATCAGTGACATCAACGCTCATACATTACCCCATACATTCATAAGACAGAGCTTGATAGCTGGAATAATCGTTGTTTAAGCAACTTACTATCAGCCAAAATTTTATGTGATTGCGTAACAACATCAGCAACAACTTGATCAGACAACTGTTGTATATTTACCATTTTTTGCCGGCGTCCACAAGGATTGATATGTGTAAATGGTGCAAGTTCTGCACAAACATTTAGCGCAAAGCCATGATAAGTACCTTGTTTAGTTGAGCGCAAGCCAATAGAAGCTATTTTCTGCTTAGCAACATAAACACCTCTAGCTTTAGAGTCTGTATTGGCTGATATCTTAAAGCTACTTAGAATAGCTAAAATAGTATGTTCAATATCATCAATTAAACCGCGTAAATTTATATGCACTAATCTTCTAGTATCAATAAGATAATAAACAATAAGTTGCCCAGGTCCATGATAAGTAATCTGCCCACCTCTATCTGTATCAACTATAGGATAAGGCAGTTCTGATAGAATATCCTGTTCTGTACTTGAGCGGCCACGAGTATAAATAGGAGGATGTTCTAACAACCAAATCTGATCCGGTGTCTGAGCATCTCTATTGCGTGTAAAGCTACGCATTTGCTCCAAGGTACTGGCGTAATCTTGTATGCCTAGCATTGCTATATGCGTACAATCTTTATCTGTGGTGCTTATACTTGGGTACTTTGGCCAAATAATCGGCATAATTAATGAGCACGTAAAGAAGTTAGTTTATTATAAAGCATAGTAACAACCTCAGTGTATTTAAGTTCTAACCAGTCATAAAGTTGAGCAAACATACCTGCTTGCTCAATTTTTTCCTGTGCTAATATAGGCACTGAGGAGATAAGCTGCTCGCCTTGATAAATATCATAATGTCCAACTGGGTAACCAATATATACAGGTGCATTGATTTCTTTTTCTTGTACAATCTTGACCCTAAAGTCATTTTGATGGCGCGCAATGCTATAAGAAACACCGTAAGCTAGTTGAGGCTGTAATTGCTTCTGCTTACCATAACGAACACGAATACTAGGTAGCTTAGTATCATGAGCAACCTGCGTATGCTTAAAATAGTGATCACCATAATGCAATAAAACTTTACCGGCATTATCTCGTTGCTTTTCAGATTTACTGCCTAAAGCAACAGCTATAAGTGGTGTATTGTTACGCCAGGCGCTTGCCACTAAGCAAAACCCAGCAGTATTAGTATGTCCTGTTTTCATGCCAGTAACATATGGATCAAGCCATAGTAGACGATTACGATTTTTTTGAGAAATTTTATTAAAGCTAAACTTCTTTTTTTTCAATATTGGCATAATTTCTGGGTAGGATTTATACAAAGTGCTCGCAAGCAAAGCCAGGTCATAAGCGGTTGTATAGTGATTAGCTCGGGGTAAGCCAGAAGCGTTCATAAATTTACTATTGTGCATGCCAAGTTCTTTTGCTTTCTTGTTCATAAGCTTAGTAAAGTCTTTTTCCGACCCAGCAACATATTCAGCAGCTGCTACAGAAGCGTCATTACCTGATACCACTGCAATACCATTTATAATATCAGCTAGATGTACTTTACTACCTTTCTCTAAGAACATTCTAGAGCCTGGCTGTGACCATGCTTGCTGAGAAATGCGCACCTTATCATGTAAAGAGCAGGTTTTAGCTGCTAAACAATCATAAACTAGTAGAAGTGTCATGAGTTTTGTAAGACTAGCCGGAGGTAGTTTTTTATGCATAGCTCGGCCATGTAGAATAGTTTTACTAGCGGGGTTCATTATAAGATAGCTTGTAGCAGGAATACTTGGAGCTTGGGATTTATTATTCAGTACTTTAAGCGTAACAGCATAAGCACTTGGACTAACCAAAAAAAGAAATGATATTAAGTAAAGAAGTATTTTATCTAGCATATTTAGCCATAGTGTATAAAATAGTTTCAATATGGTAATCAATGCTTGAGAATTGTGCAAGACATTGCTTGGGAATATTAATTAAATTGAAGTGAGAGACTGATGCAAAAAACAATATATTTAGGAGGCTGCCACACGGCAACAGCATTTCTAGCAAGGCATACCGAGAGAATACATAGGCTTATTTGTTCAAGGGAGCACAGCAGTAGGTTGCAAGCTATTATTAATATTGCGAAAGATAAGGCCGTAGAAGTTAGTTGGCTACCTTCACAAGAACTGGAAAAATTACTGCCTAATATTCAGCATCAGGGTGTTATCATAGAGTGTCATCCATTACCAAGATACAACCTTGAATCTTGGCTAATAGAGCTTGATAAAAAAGAACACATTCCACAAGTCTTAGTGCTAGATCAAGTCCAGGATCCCCAGAATCTTGGAGCTTGTATGCGACTAGCTGCGGTATTTGATGTGGATGCTGTTATTATACCGGCAAGAAATGCAGCAAGCATGAACGCCACTGTAGCAAAAGTGGCTTCTGGAGCAGATGCTATAGTGCCACTTATAGAAGTAGTTAATATAACTAGGGCATTAACAACCTTAAAGCAAGCAGGTTTTTGGATATACGGTACTGCAGAGCAGGCGGAGCAAGAAATTAACCAAGCAGACGTATCAGTTGCTACCGCATGGGTGATGGGTAATGAAGCGAAAGGAATGCGTCAGCAAGTAGCAAAAAGCTGTGATCAATTATTTATTATACCAACTGCAACACAATTCACTACATTAAATGTAGCAATGAGCGCAGGTATTTGCTTATATGAAACCATGAGAAAAAGAAAGGAAAAGCAGGCAAAAACATCCTGATTGCCGCAACCCTAGCACAGGGTTTACATATAATATAAAAGTTGTAAAGGGCTGAATTGAATGATATAATAAACAACCTTGCTGCACCACATGAGTGGAGTTTAATAAACACACATGTAGGCAGCTATTAAAGCCAAAAGGAGAAAGTAATGAGAAATTATGAAATAGTATTTTTATTTCACCCAAACCAGAGTGACCGAGTTCCAGAAATGCTTGAGCGCTATAAAACACAAATAATCAATGATTATCAAGGTGAAGTGCACAGATTGCAAGATCTTGAGCGGAAGAAATTACACTACACTATCAAAAAGTGTAAGTCATCTAAAGCACACTTTGCAGTAATGAATATTACTTGTAACCAAGCATGTCTAACAGCGCTGAAAGATAATTTTAAGTTTAATGATGCTATTATGCGTTATCTTCTTATCAATCGAGACGAAGCTATATCAGAACAAGCTAAGCCACTACTTGAGAAAGATGAAAAATCATCTGCAGGACGCGCTAACAAGCAGATATTAAGCACAAGGTTCAAGGCAGAAGATGTCTATTTGAACATTGGTTTTTTAAGAGAATGCGTCTTAGAAACTGGAAGAATAGTACCATCACGTGTTGCAGGACTATCAGCCAGTCAGCAACGTCAAATAACGCGAGCAGTAAAACTATCACGTTTTCTTGGTTTAATGCCTTACTGTGATAGACACGCCTAATTCTGAGTGATGCTATGTTAGCAAAAGAACAGTATAAAAATCTATGCGCATTATTTGATAATACTAACTTAGTCGCCATGATTATGGTTGCCCTAGTAAGTATAGACTATATAAGTGCACTAGGAAATAATCTTGCTGTTAGTGAGATTCATCCACTAGATTTACTGTTTTCAGGAAGGTTATGTGCTTGGTATATTATAGTTTGCTACAGTCTAATCAAAAAAAATGCCAATGCTCTAGTACAATTGACCATGGCGGCGATACTACCCGATCTATTATATTTAGCGCTACACTACAGTGAAATATCACACATGTATGAGTTTGTAGTAGTTGATTTAGCAACGGTGGTATTAGCATTAGGAAGCTATGTTTTTGGTTATTACCAAAGATTAGATTTTGCATTAGAAATTAGTGTGTTCACTGGACTATTAGCAACACTATTGCTATACAGCCCTTTAGTAAACATAACAGATTACTGGCAACATATTGTAGAAGACATGACAGTAATTGCTAATAATCCATTACGTAAAGAGCTGGTAATCCACACATTAACCTCAAACTTAATGTTAGCTAGTGCATTTTTACCCATGTTAATATTATGGGTATCGACACTTTCATGGCTGAGTAAGTTTGAAAAAGGGATAAGCATTTATCAGCAACAGTGGTTAAATTATCATATCAGCCATACTGCCTATATCTTAGCATTAGGCGTGGTATTGTTTATTATGATAGAAAAAATTATTGCACTTAACCTGAATGTTAAAATTCCTTGGTATTATTTTGGTTTGCAAATCAGCATATATAATATAGTAAGTTTTATACCAGCTACAGGAGGCTTAAGCCTACTACATTGCATACTAGCATCACATTATGACAAACAACCCAAGCAACTACTATACAAAATATTAGTTGGCATATTATTTATTAGTTTTGTGTTAATACGCGACATATTCGTATGCATAGGCTTAGTTGATAAGCTTATGGATTGTCGAGCGCGCTACAACATAAAGTTATCGTTACAGCATTGATTTTAGGAGGAGCTAATTATGCAAGTAATACTACAAGAAAAAATACGTAACCTTGGTGGCATAGGGGATATCGTACAAGTAAAACCAGGCTATGCAAGAAATTTTCTGCTTCGCCAGGGTAAAGCCATGATTGCTAGCAAGAGTAATATTGATCAAGTGATGGCAAAACGCAGTGAACTTGAGAAAATTGAAAAAGCAAGAATCAAAGAAGCTAAGTTGAAAGTAGCAACACTACAAGCCTTAGGTGAGATAAACATGACAGTGCATACAAACGAAGAAGGTAAGCTTTTTGGTTCTGTAGGTGCAGCAGAGATAGTTGATTGGTTTAGTGAAAAGGGCCATGATGTACATAAAAGTGAAGTGGCAATAGTTGAGTCACCTATACGTTTTATAGGTACCTACACAGTGCAAGTAGAATGTTATGCTGAAGTATTAGCAAAACTTACGCTTAACTTGACATCTGACTCTGTCAAAGCCAAAGAAGAAGTAAAGCAGCAAGAGCAAGAAGAAGCCGAGCAAGAAGAACAAAGTACTGAAGACGCAGCTGAATAAACACCATCTGAACTTTAAATAAAAAGCCCGCATTATTATGTGGGCTTTTTATTTGACTTGAGCACAAGCCTACAAAAAGGTAACATACTCAGATAGTAATTATAGGAAGTATTTTGCAAACAGCAAAAAAGTCAAACAGTACTAACAAAGTTCTACCGTTTTCACAAGAGGCTGAAAAAGGCCTGCTTGGTGTATTGATGCTACAATCAAAACTATGGGAGCGAGTTGAAACAGCGGTTGTAGAAGAAGACTTTTATGATGTAAAACACAAGATGATCTTTAAAGCTATCAAAACACTACAGAATAAAAATTTAGCTGTAGATATGCTAACAGTAGTAGATATGCTTAATACACTAGAACTAACAGAAAAAGCTGGTGGCGAAGTTTATGTATACAGTATTGCTGATCAAGCACCTAGTGGTGCAAATATCACTGAATATGCAAAAATAATACGTGATAAAGCCTTATTGAGAACACTGCAAAGTAAAGCCACTTCCATAGTAGATTCAGTTTATCATCCAGATGGTAGAGAACCACATGAACTAGTTGCACAAGCTGAAGCAGCCATATTTGCTATTGCACAAGATCGTAAAAAAGGCACAGGACCACAACCAATAGCAGACATCCTGACAAAAACAACAGAAAAGATTGATCAACTTTATCATTCAGATGGCTCCATGACTGGTGTGGCATCAGGATTTACAGATATAGATAAGATGACATCGGGATTACAACCCGCTGATTTGATTATCATAGCTGGTAGACCATCCATGGGTAAAACGGTTTTAGGCATTAATATAGCAGAGCATGTAGCAGTAAGTTCAAAAAAACCTGTCTGCGTATTCAGTCTTGAAATGCCATCAGAAGCTATAGTAATGCGTATGCTAGCCTCACTTGGGCGTATTAAATTACCTAGAGTACGTACTGGTAAGCTCCAAGATGATGACTGGCCAAGAATGACCTCAGCAATAGGCATGCTAGCACAAGTGCCTATTTTTATAGATGATACACCTGGAATATCACCAAGTGATATGAGATCAAAAGTAAGACAATTAGCAAGAGAGCATGGTGAGCTTGGGGTAATCTTAGTAGACTATCTACAGTTAATGCGAGTACCTGAAATAAGAGATAATCGGGTACAAGAGATATCAGAAATATCAAGATCACTCAAGATGATAGCTAAAGAGTTTAATGTGCCTGTTATTGCATTATCACAGTTAAACAGGGGATTAGAAAACCGTCAGGATAGGCGCCCAATTATGTCTGACTTGCGTGAATCTGGTGCTATTGAACAAGATGCTGATATAATTGCTTTTATATATAGAGATGAAGTATACAATCCAGATACTATGGAAAAAGGTATTGCTGAAATAAATATTGGTAAACATAGAAACGGTCCAATAGGAACAGTAAAATTAACTTTTATGGGAGAGTATGTTCGCTTCGATAACTTTATAGATGAAGTAGTAATGTAACATGTCACAGGATAGTATTTGGGAAGCTAACAAAGTTGCTTGGCGATGCCGCAGAGGATTATGGGAATTAGATGTTATATTACAAAATTTTTATACACAGCATTACCATAGTCTCAGTAATAAAGAAAAGATAGATTTTCAGTGGTTATTATTACAAACAGATCCTTATCTACAAAAAATATTAGTGTATAAAGAAGAACACAGAGAGATTGAGCATGATAAGTGCATGTTAATTAAAAAAATTATTTCAAAAACAATATTATAAAAAAAGTATTTTATCATATATGTACTATACTTTATAAAAAGTAACATAGAGTATACAAATGCTAAATTCAGAAAGCTATACATTATATGCAGATGGCATAATACGTGACAGTAAGAACCAAGTAGTCGAGATAAATGAAATTAAAAGTAGGCTACATCATATCAACATAGCAGCAGAAGTAGAGAGTATTAGTGATAGTACATTCATTGAGTTTCAATCACTAAAAAGTGTAAGGTTCGCAAAAGGGTCGCAGTTAAAGAGTATGGGTATGGCGTGTTTTGCTTATTGCAAAGCATTAAAAACAATAGAAATCCCAGCGAGTGTAGAGAGTATTAATGATACTACATTCTTTGTCTTCAAATCATTATAAAGTGTAAGGTTCGCAGAAGGGTCGCAGGTAAAGAGTATTAATACAGGGGTATTCAAGGACTGCGCATTAAAAACTATAGAAATCCCAGCGAGTGTAGTGAGTATTGGTTATGAAGCATTCAAAAACTGCAAATCATTAGAAAGTGTAAGGTTCGCAGAAGGGTCGCAGGTAAAGAGTATTAAGGATAATGCATTCAAAGACTGCATATCATTAAACAGTATAACTGTGCCATTAAGTTTCATGAGTAAGGGTAATGATTTTTGGTTGGCAAAAGGAATT
>CACBGS010000016.1 GCA_902538855.1 uncultured Coxiella sp. | reverse complement strand
CCAGCTAATGACGGTCTAATCCAATTAAAGAGCGTTTTCTTCACTATGGACTTACTTGGTCTAATGGTTTGTGTGCTATCAAAGCTGAGGTAGCGACCACGCCATTTACCACCATCAATTCTTACTCGTCCACTTTTCTTTACCGTCATTGTACTTTCCACTTAAACAACCACAACAAGCCTCTAAATAAGCTATTATTTGCTTAGTGCTGGCTAATCGTATAAAATCACTTTGATTTGTTAATATTTTTTACTAATATGATCTGGGATTATTTTAAAACAAAAAAGGCAGAGGAGCAACCAAAAGCTCCCTCTAAATCTCTTTTTTCACAATTAAAGCAGGGGCTTGTTAAGACTAGAGAGCGGTTTATTAACGTTTTTCATAAACTTTTTCATATTCGCAAGCTTGATGAGGATACCCGTAACCAATTACTGGACCTGCTTATAGAAAGTGATGTTGGCCCAGCAACAAGTGAAGCCATAGTGCATAGCTTAGAGGTAAAAAAAGATAATAAACAGACTAGTATTTATCAACGCCTGCAGGAAGTTCTGCTAGAAAGATTGTTGCCCGTGTCTCCAGCTGCGTTTTCTGTAAGCGCTAAGCCAGAAGTTATTATGTTGGTTGGCGTGAACGGTGCTGGCAAAACAACTACTATCGGTCGCCTTGCTCACTACCTTATAAAACACAATCACTCTGTTCACTTAGCTGCAGGAGATACTTTTCGTGCTGCCGCAACCGAGCAGTTAGACACCTGGGCTGAGCGTAATGATGTTAGCGTAACCTCACAAGGTACTGGTGCTGATAGCGCTTCTGTTGTATTTGATGCTTATCAAGCCTGTAAACACAAGAAAAAGGATGTGCTGCTTGCTGATACCGCAGGTAGGCTACATAATAAAGCCCCATTGATGCAAGAGTTGCAAAAAGTATCTCGTGTACTTGGGAAACTAGATGCTCAGGCCCCTCATCATATTTGGCTAGTATTGGATGCATCTATTGGCCAAAACAGCCTACAACAGGCACGAAAATTCCATGAAAGCCTTGGTTTGACAGGTCTTGTAATCACCAAGCTGGATGGTAGTGCCAAGGCCGGGATAGTCTTTGCTATTGCTGATGAGCTTAAGCTACCTATTCGTTTTGTCGGCGTTGGTGAGAAAATAACAGACCTAAAGGCATTTGATGCTGAAGCCTTTGTTAAGGCCTTCCTAGATATATCCGATGAACCAGATTAAACCGTTTAGTTATAGTACTGTTTAAATGTCTTGGCGCTTTTCTTGTTATTATACTACTAAAGTTCTAGACCTTTAACCACGTACACCGCATAATATAAAAATGTTTATTCTAAAGTCTGTTAGCTATATTGCTAAAAATCACCTTACAATTATCGATAGAATGAGCGCGACGCTACCTGCTTGTACTATAAACTGGTGTCATGGCTACTCTGGTAGTGGAGTTACTACGCTGTTGCGCTTGCTATGTAGAGAGCTCGTTCCCTGTGATGGTAAAATATGTATAGACTACCAAGACTTGGGGCTTCCAGAAGTACATAGCTTGAATTGCTATAGGCGTTGTATTAGTATTTTTCAGCCGAAACAAGCCTTGCTACCTAACAGCTCATTATTAGAGAATATAGCATTTCCTTTATTCTTTTTTGGTGATAAACAAAGCCAGGCTCTACAAAAATCTGCCGCTCTATTAGATTTATTTGGTCTCTCAAGCTATGCAGAGACAATACCTTCACTTTGCCCTCAAGCTGTGGTTGTACAAGCCATTTTAGCTAGACTGTTAATTGTTAACCCTAAGATACTAGTTATTGATAGATTTTTTAGTCAACTGGACCAACCTACACAACAGAAAGTTGCCAAAATACTCAATAGCCTTGTTCCTCACGGCTTAACTGTTGTTGTGGGTGAGGATAGGGCTTTAGCTGCAGATGTAGCACTTAACCATCTTAATTATGTGAAAATATCATGAGTGTTTATTCTTACCTTTGGCATAAATATGACTATATCTACCTTTTATTGCTAGCTACTAGCTTTGCTTTTTTTCAAAACAGCCTTCTACAATCCCCTCCCTTTAAACCTTTTAATTCGGTTAGTTTAGCCGTATTCATGCCCACTGATGCGCCTAACACTCCGCCTGATTTGCTGAATAAGCTTGCTATATACCCAGGGGTAGCTCATGTTGAAAACATTGTTAATAGCAGCACATTACTTGAGAAAGACCAACAGCAATCTCTCCTTGATATTCTGCAGACAACCGACCCGGATGCCAGCATACCTGATACTATTATTATTACTACCGACCTTAAACACCAAGATAAAATCAAAAACATGCTATCTAAACAATTTAACTTAAACGCCTATCAGCTCTATGCGCAACACCCGCCTTATAGTCTGTTAGTATGTTTTGTTTTCTTCATATCCTGCCTTTTCTTTTTTTTAAGAGGCAAAAACCGCAACCTGCATCAAACCTGTATTGTTTTACGAAGTATCAGAGCCGGTCACCTACAATTAATCCCCATCATTGTGAAAAGTCACTTGCTCTTTTGGGCTATTATTCTTTGTTTACAGCCACTTCTTTACCCACTAGTGCGTTTGACAGCCTACCACTCTCCAGCACCGTCCCTGTTTAGTCTAGCCTTACTGTCTCCCGCCATAGTATTGACATTTATAACATTTTATCGTACAATTTCTAAAAACATATCCAACTTTCTTTAGAGGGATTTATATGACAGCTTTCAATACAAATCTACAGCTTGCACCTATTGGTAGTCTAGAGGCGTATATTAATTGGACACATAGTATACCTGTTCTTTCTGTAGAAGAAGAGAAAAACCTTATGGGTAAAATATACAATGAGAGTGACCTAGAGGCTGTACGTAAGCTTATTCTTTCTCACCTACGCTTTGTTGTTTATGTAAGTCGAAGCTATATGGGTTATGGTTTATCACATGCAGACATTATACAAGAGGGTAATGTTGGCTTGATGAAAGCCATTAAGAGGTTTGATCCTAAAGTAGGGGTTCGTTTAGTATCTTTTGCTATCTACTGGATAAAGTCGGAGATACAGGAATATATTTTGAAAAACTGGCGAATTGTGAAAGTTGCAACCACCAACGCCCAGCGTAAACTTTTCTTTAAACTGCGTAAGTATATGAAAAGCTCTGGTGCATTTACAGCTGATGAGGTTAGCTATATAGCAAGCACTCTTAATGTGGCAGAGAATGATGTCCGTACAATGGAATCAAGACTCTCCAGTCAAGAAATGTCTTTTGATGGCTTACAGGATGATACTGATCAAGAAAAACCTATGGCTAATGCCCCATCACAGTACCTAACCTCAGCTCATGATGATACACCAGAATACTCGCTGATACAGGCAACGGAAAGCACACAGCATAATAGGGCACTACAACTGGCTTTGTCGTCTTTGGATGATAGGGCTAAAGATATTATATATAAACGTTGGCTCACTGATGGTAAAAAAGCAACCTTACATGAATTAGCGGATGCTTATGCTATATCAGCAGAGCGTGTACGCCAGCTAGAAAAACAAGCGCTAGCAAAGCTTAAAGAGAGTATAACTGCAGCTGTTTAAACTAAGCTGCTGATACTATCACTGAGATCGTCTACTACTACCCGTATCTTCATTTTCATTGTTTTCAACAGCTGCAGGTCTATTTTCAGCACCACTAAACATACTGTGGCCGCCTACTCTAATATTAGTACTAGCCGCTGCTTCATACTCTGCAAGAATTTCGCTGGCTTCTTCAGGCTTCATTGCCATTCTTCTTTTCCTGACCTTTGGCTGTATGGTGCTTGCATACTCACTGAGAATTTCTTGCATCTGGTCTGCTGATATCATCTCAACTTGCTTTATTGCCTCTTCACTTTCAATTTCAGCTACAGAATCTTCCACTGTTGACATTTCAGCTAGATATTCTTCTAAACTTTGTCTTAGCTTATCTGCAGGGACTAATAAACTATTTATTTCTTCGTAAATATCCCCGATTCCTGTAACAATTTTATCGTTAGTAAGCGGATGCCTACCACTGTTTAGTAGACAGGTAAATGCTGCATGTCTTTCATATACTTCACCTTCCTGGTTTTCACGTGGCCTCATTGTCACCGGATCGCTTGGTACGTTAAAAGTAATCAAACAAATAGGGGTTCCCTCAGTCTCTTCAAGCTCTGTACTTTGCTCGCTGGTAATTTGTAGGGGCCTGGCTCTATTTTCATCGGCAAAATACATTGCCAATACTTGGCTTAGATCCCTATCGAACAGTAAATTGTTTAGCTTAGATTGAAAATTAGATCTCTCTGGCTTTCCTATAAGAGTACGAAGCTCTTTCGTATCCATTTCTATTAACTGCCGGCTAACGGCATTAAACAGCTCTGGGTGAGCAGAAGCAGCCTCAATAATTGTATTGAAGCCTTTTTGATTGTGCTGTAACTCAAGTAACTCTTCTTTTGTTAAGCTTCTTAGAATCAACGCTGTCTGTGCCAGTATATTCTCATCGCCTTTTTTTGCTTGCTGCAATGCAGCTGTGAGAAAGACTGTTGTGAGCAGTTGTTTTTTTTGTCCTTCCATAAAACCCAATGCATTGTTATTATATTGAAATTATAGCATATAACCTGTGAACATGCGTATATTATTTCATGTTTTTAATAACAATACCGCTGCTAGGTTAATGGTTATTAACTATTTGTATGAACTTTTGCTCGTCCATAAAGTTAGTAATAAAATCTACTTTAGTATAGTCTTTGTTTGCAATAATGATAACAGGTGTACCTTGTACTCCGAGTTTTTGTGCCTCTTTGAAGTTACTTTGTACTGCTTTTTCATACTTATCACTTGTCCAAGCGGCCTCTAACTTATCTTTACTGATACCAATAGCTGCAAATGCTTTGCTGATTTTTTCTTTGGACATTGGTTTTTGCATCTTAATTAGCTCTTTATTGGCTGATGCAAACTTACCTAGGTCTTGTGCTAACATAGCGGCCTTAGCAGCAAACACAGAATCTTGCCCTAGTATAGGAAGCTGTTTGACTATTAATTTCACATTTTTGTTTGTCGCCATTGCTTTGTTAAGGGAATCCGCAGCTTTTCTACAATAACCACACTGATAGTCATGGATAACCAGCAAGGTAGTACTTGCTTTTGGACTGCCTATTTTACCATCTAGTTTGGCTGAGAACAGTGTTTTAGCATTTTCTTTCATATAATTTTTTGCTTCTGTTTTTTGCTTCATTTCTTGTTGTGCTTGGTACTTATGTACTGCTTTAATAATAACTTCAGGGTTTTCCATAAGGAATGACTCAATCATACCATTAAATTGCTTGTTAATGCTGCTATCTTTAGCCTTTACAGTCTTTGCTGGACTTTTAGCAAAACTACTAACCACTGGTGTGCAACTAAGAATTAGCGTTAATGCACAGCTTATTGTTTTCCAAATGTTAGTGTCATAGTTTTTCATAGTTTGCCCTGGATTGATCATAACTATTATCATACTAGAAATTTTTAATGATGCAATCCTTTAATTTTTATTCTAGCTTTCGCTACTGAGGCAACTCTGTTTGCGCTTTATGTGCACGCTTAATAACGAAATGGCCGCAGGTGTTACACCACTTATTCGTGATGCTTGCCCAAGGGTATGCGGTTTGGAGGCAATAAGCTTTTCTCTAACCTCATTAGATAGGCCTCGAACACAGCTGTAATCAAAAGCTGAAGGTATTTGAGTTGTTTCTTGTCTTGACTGTCTATCTACTTCTATTTTCTGTCTGTTGATATAGCCTTCATACTTTTGTGCAATGACGACTTCCTCTAAAGCAGCTATATCCTTAAAGTTATCTGCAAGCACCTGTTGAACATGCTTAGTATTGACCTCTGGTCTTTTTAATAATTGTAGTAATGGTGTTGCTTGTTTTAACTTGATGCCTTGCTGTTGCTCAAGTAAAGCAGCAAAATCTGAACCCGGGTGTATCATCATTTGACTGGCTTTTTTTTGATATTCGCTAATGTTGTTCTTTTTTTCACACCAGTTTTGCCATAGCGGTTCTGGTAAACACCCAAGATGATATGCTGACTCTGCTAGACGCGCATCTGCATTGCCCTCTCTGAGCAATAATCGGTGCTCTGCACGACTGGTAAACATACGATAGGGCTCTTGTGTACCAAAAGAGATAAGATCGTCTACTAGTACTCCTAGGTAGGCTTGGTGACGCTTTGGATACCATGTAGGTTTATTTTGGGCTAGTAGGGCTGCGTTTATACCAGCAAGCAAGCCTTGAGCTGCTGCTTCTTCATAGCCTGTGGTGCCGTTAATCTGTCCGGCAAAAAACAAGCCGCCAATATACTTGCTTTCTAACCATGGTTGTAAGCCCTGCGGGTTAAAGTAATCGTACTCTATTGCATATCCAGGCCTAGTAATATGTGCATTCTCTAAACCTTGAATGCTTTGTACCATGGCAATTTGTGCTTTATAACACAAACTTGTAGAGATGCCGTTTGGATATACTTCTCTTTGCTGTAAGCCCTCTGGCTCAAGAAAAATTTGGTGACTGTCTTGATGCGAGAACCTGTGAACCTTATCTTCAATAGCAGGACAATACCTTGGTCCAACACCTTCAATATCTCCGCTAAACATCGGTGAGGTATTAATGTTTTCCCTGATTATTTCATGTGTTCTGGCATTAGTCTTAGTAATATGACAGTCTATTTGATCTGGATGCTTCGGTGGATTATCCCAAAGACTAAAGTAGGGTAGTACTTTTTCAGTGGGCTGTGGCGTAAGTTTAGTAAAATCTATACTTTGACTGTCTATTCGTGGTGGGGTTCCCGTTTTAAGACGGCCGTATGTGATGCTATCGCAACTTCTCAAAAAAGTTGATAAGGCGGTTGATGCATGCTCACCAGCCCGGCCACCTGCAAAGTTTTTTTTGCCTATATGTATCTTTCCTGCAAGAAAAGTACCTGTTGTCAGTATAACCTGGGATGCGAATATATCTTCTCCTAAGGCTGTTTTCACGCCGATAACGTGCTTTGATTTTATAATAAGATCTGCTACCGGCTGTTGGTATAACCTAAGGTTTTGCTGAGCGTCAAGATATCGCTTAATAGCGCAGCGATATAATTGTCGATCTGCTTGTGCTCTGGTAGATTGCACAGCAGGGCCTTTACTTGCATTGAGTATACGCATGTGTATAGCTGCTTGGTCTGCTGCTAGGGGCATTATTCCGCCCATTGCGCTTATTTCTTTTACCAAATGTCCCTTACCGATGCCGCCAATGGCAGGGTTACATGACATTTGCCCAATAGTATCAATACTATGGGTAATTAGTAGTGTTTTTGCGCCCATTCTTGCTGCGGCAGCTGCTGCTTCTGTTCCAGCATGACCCCCTCCAACTACAATGATATCGTATGTATTATTTTTTGTATTCACAAGCACCTCTCTTAAGAGCCTATATTATTGAAATATTAGGACATTGTCAACCATTACTAACGCTAACTCAGCTGGTTTGATAAATAAATTTACATTTTTTCAGCTCTACTTTATGTCTGTGCTATATACCTCTCAAGTTTTTTTGAATCGATGATGGCTGAAATTGATATTGTTTTGTTTGATCCTATCCAGTTTTATACTAGCGTAAACCCTGTTAATATTTAGCCAAAAAAGATAGTGGCAAGACTGTTGCTATTTTTTATAGTTTTTTATGCTAACTCAGCGCTACTGTGCTATATCACTTTGTAAATATTATTTGAGATTTTTATTATGGCTGAAATTGATATTGTTATGTTTGATCCGACACAGTTTTATACTAGTGTAAACCCCTACTGGATTCCTGTGCGAGCTGGTGTTTTGCTAGCCAGCCAAATGCAAGGTGTCAATATTAAGTATCATACCCCGTCATGCACAGGAGAGTATAACTACAGTAATATTTACTCAGATATGCATAATATACTCAAAGCGATCTCGCAAAAGCCCTCAAACGGGGTAATTATTACCTTACCTGACTTTCACTCTCATAAATATATATGAAATTGTCAAGTTTTTTTGGCTTTTTGTAGCTGTTTCTGTTTGTTGGTATTATTGAATTTTATTTGGTTTTGTTAATAAAGAGCTTTACACGACTATTTTTTTTCTGTATGATAAAAAAATAATAGATTATGAACTGAATATCAGCTAATTGTAATGACTTCTCTTATTTTAACTTTAGATGAAAGCAACTTTGAGGAAACACTCTCAGAGCACAATTTGTTGTTACTTGATTTTTGGGCACCTTGGTGTGGGCCGTGTAAGCAGCTAAACCCTTTACTGGAAGAAATTGCTAGCGACCACAAAGGCAGCTTAACTATTGCAAAGGTAAATGTTGATGACAGCCCTTCGCTTGCACAAAAGTACGGCGTTAGAGGCATACCAACCCTGTTACTTATCCATCAAGGCTCAGTCGCGGCAACTCATGTCGGCCTGCCCAGTAAAGAGCAAATTGAGGATATGATTTCAGAGTTTCACTCTTAAGAGTCTTTACCTAATCTACAAATTTATCACAACCTAAACCAACCCACAGGAGCTACCTGATGAGCGTAAATCTATCAGAACTTAAAAAAACCGAGATAAAAAAACTGCATGCACTCGCAAGTGAAATGAATCTTGATAACTCATCTAACATGAAGCGCCAGGATTTAATTTTTCAACTGGTTAAAAAGCTTACACAAGATGGCAGCAAGCTACATGGCGAAGGTGTATTAGAAATCATGCAAGATGGTAGCTATGGATTTTTACGTTCTGTCTCAAGCTCTTACTTAGCCGGTGCTGATGATGTTTACGTCTCTCCTAGCCAAATAAGAAGACACAACTTACGCACTGGAGACAGCGTTGAGGGTGTAATAAGACCTCCAGAGAAAGGGGAGCGCTACTTTGCCTTACAGCAAATTGAAACCATCAACGGAGACCCACCTGAGAAAAATAAAAACAAAATTCTTTTCCGTGATCTTACCGCTGAATTTCCAAATGATTGGCTACGCTTAGAAAGAGGTAACGGCACAACTGAAGATGTTAGCTCAAGAGTGGTTGATTTAACAGCCCCTATTGGTAAAGGCCAACGCGCACTTATAGTTGCACCGCCTAAAACAGGTAAAACTATGCTACTACAGACTATTGCGCATGCAATTACAGCCAATAATCCAGAGTGTACACTTATTGTACTAATGATAGACGAAAGACCTGAAGAGGTCACTGAAATGCGCCGCTCTGTACGAGGAGAGGTTGTTGCCAGCACGTTTGACGAGCCACACACCAGACACGTGCAAGTTGCAGAAATGGTTATTGCTAAAGCCAAGAGACTGACTGAGCATAAAAAAGACGTGGTTATTCTTCTTGACTCTATTACTAGACTTGCCAGAGCTTATAATACTATCACCCCAAGCTCGGGTAAAGTTCTCACCGGCGGTGTTGATGCTAACGCCCTGCAAAGACCTAAGCGCTTATTCGGTGCTGCACGTAATATCGCCGAAGGCGGTAGCTTAACTATTATCGCAACAACTCTTGTTGATACTGGCTCTAAAATGGATGACTTTATTTACGAAGAGTTTAAAGGCACCGGTAATAATGAAATACAACTTTCACGCAACCTGGCCCAGAAGCGTATTTATCCAGCCGTTAACATTGATCTTTCCGGCACCAGAAGAGACGACCTCATTGTACCTCCAGAGGAAATCAGTCGTCACTGGGTGTTACGCAAATATCTGCAAACCATGGATGATGTAGCCGGTATGGAATTCCTTATTAGTAAACTCAAGAAATCTAAAACCAATAGTGCATTTTTTGAATCAATGAAAGCCGGTTAAGGTTAACACACCTCTTCCTGCTGTATATTTAAATTTAAAACACTCACGCTCAGTGATAAAGAAACTTTATGCCGGTAGCTCTTCTGTAGCTAGACGCTCTAATACCTTTTCTAGCATTGCCTTATCATCATAGGAAAAACTCACTACACCACCGCCGCTGTTTCCCTTTGGCTTAATTTGCACTTGAAGCCCTAACATATGGCTCATTTTCTTCTTAAGCCCCTGAATATAAAGACTCTCAGTTGGCGCCTGTAACACCCTTGTTGGCTTTGCCTCTTCTTGAAACTGCTTAACAAGACGCTCAACATCGCGTACTGAAAGCTGCTTTTCTATAATTTCTTTAGAAAACTTAGCTTGCTGATCCTTACTTAAACTTAATAGACAGCGCGCATGCCCCATCTCTATCAACCCCTCAACCAAGTGGTTTTTTACCACTTCACTCAAGCCCAGCAACCTTATCAAATTAGAAACAGCTGCGCGTGATTTACCTACAATACGACCAACCTCAGCATGGGTCATACCATACTTTGATGCTAAAGAATGTAATGAATATGCTAACTCAACAACATTTAGGTCTTGTCTTTGGATATTTTCAATTACTGCAAGCGCTAAACAAGCCTGGTCTGTAATGTTTTTTATAACAGCAGGTATACTCTTGAGACCTATTGATTGACATGCCCTTAAACGCCTTTCTCCAGCTATTAACTCGTAGTTACTTGTTTTACCTGGGCGCACAACTATAGGCTGCAATAAACCCTGAGCTTTAATAGAATCTGCCAGCTGCTTTAAAGCCGTTGGAGAAAAATGCTTTCTTGGCTGATATGGATTAGGTGTTACTGTGTCCACATTGATGAACCGAGCTTTTAGCTTAGCATCTTCTTTGCCACTCACCTCAATACTACTGAGTAAGTCACTTATACCTAACTCTTCTAACCCTTTGCCAAGTGCTTTTCGTTTATCCTGCATTTGCTTCCTCCAATAAGGCGCCTCTTTTCATCGCCCTTGAGTGTTGTCTTCTCATAATCTCTGCCGCTAAGGCAAGATATGCCGCTGCCCCCAAACTCCTTTTGTCATAAGACACAATGGGCATGCCATGGCTTGGAGCTTCTGCTAGGCGAACATTTCTTGGTATTACTGTTTGGTATACCTTGTTACCAAAACTTCCCACCAATTGATCTGAAACCTGCCTGGTTAGTAGGTTCCGCCCATCAAACATAGTACGTAATAAGCCATCGATTTGTATATCTGTATCTAAACTTTGTTTTAGGGCCTCAATCGTCTTTAATAGCTTTGCCAACCCCTCTAGAGCAAGATACTCACATTGCACAGGTATTACGGTGGCATCTGCCGCAACTAGGGCATTTATTGTCATAATATTTAATGCTGGAGGACAGTCTATTAGAATGTAATGATAATGCTTATTAAGGCCAGCAAGATAATTGCTTAGAATATATTCTTTCTTAGGCTGATTTAATAAGCCTATCTCTGCTGCAGTTAGTTTGTGATTACTTGGCAGCATATCAAAGCCATGATCTGTTTTTATTATAGCACTCTCAATATCCACTTGCTGTAGTAACACTTCCGATAAAGTTTTGTTACTGTTATCTGTTGTGATACCTGAGGCAACTGTAGCGTTACACTGTGAGTCTAAATCGACAAGCAGTACATTGGTGCGCATAGCAGAAAATGCAGCTGCAAGACTGGTAGCCGTTGTAGTCTTACCTACGCCACCTTTTTGGTTTGTTATTGCAAAAACAACCATGTAATTCCTAGAAGTTCGCTATGAACATATTAGCTAAAATTCTATTCTAGGTCTACACCCGCTGGTACAATTAATAGCTTTAGACACTTATCTTGTTGTACAAAGCTAAGGTTCTCTAGTTGCATTGGGGGTTTTATCGAAAACCCTTTTATACTGTCTACAGATTGCACACTAAGCAAAGAAGCTCCTTGCGCTCGCCAATCTTTAGTAAGCGCGAACTGAGCTTTTAACTTACAACTACCTCGCGTAACGATTGCATCTACAGTACTGTCTATGGCGATATTGCTGAAGTTTTCACTTATCAAACTGGTATTATCAAGCTTGAGCTGGTGAATGACATGGCGTAGAAATGCGCATTTTTTTGGGCTTTTTTCTACTAAAACCCATTTTTTTTTATTCTGTAAAATCGCCAGCGCTAAGCCTGGAAAGCCGCCACCACTGCCAAGATCTAGCACCTTATCATACTTTGCCGTATGTTTACTTATACTTAATGAGGGCATTAAAAGCAAATCTACCTGTGCCTGGGGCTTTTTTATGGCTGTTAGATTATGCACCTTGGCCCATGCGGCAAACAGCGTCATATAGTCATTTAACTTGGCAAGAACGGCTTCATCAACCACAAGTCCTTGTGCCTCACATTTCTCTCTAAGATTTAACATGCGCTTTTTCCTCTGCTTGTGGGATGAGTAAACCAAACTGCACACTGCCTGAACTTGCATGCTTGTAAGTGTGGAAACCTTGATGGTTTGGCCAAGTACTACTTTTTGCCATCTCAATGTATATTAGGGTTTTTGTATGTAACATTTGTTGCTCTTCAAGCCAATCCAGGCACCCCTCTAAGGCTAGTGTGCTAAAAGGTGGGTCAATAAAGATAATATCATAAGGCTTTTGCCATTCTACTGCAGGCTTATTGGGATACTCCCAGAGATATGCACTGAGTTGTTTTGACTC
>CACBGS010000015.1 GCA_902538855.1 uncultured Coxiella sp. | reverse complement strand
ATAATTTCTTGTTCTTTTTGAGCACATACTACTTTTAAATTATTGAGTTCAACTTGTGCCAACTCACGCATCTGCTGATCATCCTCAGCTAGCATCAGCTCACATTCAGCCATTTCTTCTTGGCAAGCAAGATAGCCTACATAAGCATTCACCACAGGAGAGATATCATGCAGCTCTTTGGATAATGCTTGGAACATTTTTTGATCCGCAACCACTTCTGCATTACTAAGCTTCTGTTCTAGATCAGACTTTCTCTGCTGCAATACTTGTAATTTCTGTTCAATACTTGACTTCATAGTGGGCATTATACGGATTTTTGATGCTTTTTCAAAGAATAATTTAGCAAAGAACACAGAAGAAGCTTGTGATTTTGGCCAAAATTATTTACGATGTCATTTTTAACCCTTAAGCCCATGGCACGTTTAGGACTGATAGGCTGGCGCAGTCTAGTTGGCAAAGTACTACTTGAACGCATGCATCAAGAACAAGACTTAGCGACCACCGATACATATTATTACAGTACCTCACAAGCTGGGCAAGCAGCACCTACAGATGCTGCTAGCGCGACACTAATAGATGCTTATGATATAGCAGATCTTGCTAAAAACGATATTCTTATCAGCACACAAGGCAGCGATTACACCAAACAAGTACATCCTAAATTAAGGGCTGCTGGCTGGCAAGGTTACTGGATAGATGCAGCCTCATATGCAAGACTGCATAGTAACAGCACCTTAGTATTAGATCCTATTAATCACCATGCAATTACCACTGCCCTAACCCAAGGCAAGAAAGACTTTATTGGTGCGAACTGCACTGTTAGTTTACTTCTATTAGCATTGGCAGGTTTAATAAAAAACCAAAAAATAACCCAAATATTCACTGCAAGCTATCAAGCAATATCAGGTGCTGGCAGTAATGCTATAGAGCAACTACTAACAGACCAAACATTAGCAAGCGCCCCCAAGCATCTTCATCCACTAGATAAAATAGCCCATATAGAAGCGAACTTACCTCAAAACACCCTTGCCCACAGCGTCCATCCTTGGATAGATAGTATAAGTGAAGCTGGCACAACACGAGAAGAACACAAAGCCTATGTTGAAACAGAGAAGTTATTAGGTTTTGCGATACCCATAGAAAACACCTGTGTAAGAGTACCAAGTCTACGATCGCATGCACAGGCAGTCACTATCGATCTTGCACAACAGCAATCACTAGCAACTACTATAGCACAATTAGAGAGTGCACATGATTGGATTAAAATCATACCTAATAAACAACAAGAGACATTAGCAGGACTGGCTCCTGCTAGCCTAAGTAATCAACTAAATATCCATATAGGTAGAATACGCATATCTAAACACAACCCCAAACGCATTCACTTATTTACCACTGCAGACCAACTACTCTGGGGTGCAGCAGAACCGCTTAGAAGAGCATTTAAGCTTATCCTCAACCACGAGATGAACCTGGACGTGCTGGGGTCCCATCATCAGGCTTCTTATCTATAGATTTATCAGGTTTTTGCACAGGTGACGATTTATTTTTATCTGGAGCACCTGAATCTACTGAAGTCTGAAGACTTGCCAGCGAAGCTTTTCGAGAAGAAGAAGTGTTTCTACATGGACGATACAATGGTTTTTTAATTAAAAGTTTTTGTAACCATTCAGGGGCATATTTTTTTAGCAAATTAGCTAGCATGCCTTCAGGATGCCCTACAAGTTTATTCCATATACGTGTTTGTAATGATGGCAACTGCACAGAAAATTGCTTGCTTAACTCAGCTATATATTCAGATTTTTTAGTACTTGTATTTTCTTTTCCACATTCTTTTTCAAATCTATATAACAATTCAGCACAATCATCTTTTATCTCTTTACAAATATCTTCATCACTTTTCTCCAAGCTACTGAATACAGTTGTTTTTGCACGAATCTTTGCTTTTGCTTGAAGTTTTGTAATCAGTTCTTTTCGCTGATTCTCATATTCATTATTATTAGCTTTATATTTCTTAACTGCAAGATAAACAGTTCTAGAGTTATAATTTCTCTCAACATATTTTGATACTTGACGCCAAAGATCCATAACTTGATTCTTTGTTTTGTTAAACAATATTGTAGAACGGTCAGGAAATTTCCGTTCACTATTACTGTTCTTAAGATTCATAATGACATCGTCTTTTTTGACATCAGTCAGATATTTATAAGCAAACACATCTATTTTTATAAGTATACCTTTTAGCCTGTTATAATATTCTTGTGAATATTTATACTTATTATGCAAGTCCATAAAATTTTTTATAACTTCTCTAAGATTTAGGTATTCTTCAGCGTTTGGTAGACCGATAATTTCTTTGCCATCTTTATTAACATTAGTAAAAGATTGATCATTTAGCATCGGAGTACGAGAAATTTCATACTCTATTTCTACAGCATCATCAAGCTTACTCTCTTCATTTGGCAATAACTCTGGCAGTAACTCAGGAAATTCTATACTCATTTTATATAATTCTTTTGAATCCTTATCTACCTCATCTAGGATAGAAAATTCGTCTAATGTTTGAAACAATAAATTCGCTTGCTCTTTTCTTGAATTCCTAGTTGCGGTTAGACAACAGGCACTAATATCCTGACATATTACACTGAAGATCTCTTTTATTGCCTTCTCTTTTTGGTCAGAGCTTTTACCAAAAAAATCTTTATGCTCATAATTCGTATTATATGGTTTTACAATAGAATTCAGCTGTGTAGCAATTCTTGGAAAATGCTTTTTAGCCTTTATAAGAATAGCAGTTTCTTTTATCCCAGCAAAATCATCACCCAAAAAAACAGTATTGGCAGCAGCTTTGTCAAGAGCTTCTTTACTAACAGTATTATTACGAGGCTTCTGTGGAATGTAATTTTGAATGGCATTTAGAGCAGCATTATATGACGTACGCAGAGGAGTATAAATTTTTTCAGGGGATATATTACGTTTGTTAATATTTTCCATATCTTCTAAAAAAACTTTTTTATAGTCTGTCATAGCACTTTCAATATTTTTTAAAGCTTTATTATAGGCTTCACTCCCTACCTCATGTTTTTTTTCCACTTGGTCTTGTACCAGTTGGTTTACTTTAACAGGACCTAAATAACCTAATACGCGATTAACATTAGATAAAAAACGACTCTCTGGATCATATTGAGGGTCAGAAGTGGAATAAATACGGTTTTTCACCAAGTTATCTAGATATATCTTTCTAGAGACATTTATAAAAGCTTTTTTAAAACTTTCATTATCTAAAACATCTTGCCATTTATCAGAAAAGACTTTCCACTGCCGTGCAAAGCTATATCTTGCATCAAGCGAAATAGCATAAGAAGCAACATCATCCTCAGCTGAAAAGCCAGTGTATAATCCTGTATTAAGCAAGCTTCTAACGTCATCAATAAAAGATATACTTTTCGTTTCCTCAATTAAATTACCACGATCATCTGCTCTCTGGATTCCCGACTCTGTAATTAAACGACTAATGTCATCTTGCTCACTTTTTATAACTGTGTCTGTATATAGTTTCAGGTCTTTCTTTGAAGGTTTAATAAGCTCTTGCACTTCTGACGGTTTATTTTGAAAATCTTGTGGTTGAGGTTGAGTTAACTGCTTCATGAGTGCTTGCTCCTCTAGTGCACAATTTTTTTCATCTAATACTAATGCAATAGACCCGAGAAGACTTTCATGATTACAAGTTGTTAAGTAATTTAAATCGATTTCAGTAGCAATTTCAAGCTCAGAATCCTTAGCAGGATCGTCATATTGTTGCAATTTATCCGCAACGCCTTGGAGAAAACCATTTCGATCTTCTAAATTATTTAAATTTGCACTTGTTAACTTAGGCAGTATTTCTGCTGCTAAAGCTTCTCGAAATTGGGTATAGTCTACCGGCGACTTAGCAGCCTTATCTTGATTAGCTACCTCGGCACATGCTATTAATTCCTCTATCTTATCATTTATGGTTTTGAACTCTTGAGTTACATCTATATCGACTGACCGTGCTTTAGCAATTTTATCAACTTTAGCAACAAATGCTTTTGCCGATTCAAGTATCTTAAGCACATCTTTTCTATTGGCTGACGCTATTCTTGATAAATCTGCCAGCAAAAGTTTATAAAAATCTGCCAAATCAAATACAAAAAAGTCGCTATCATTATTTTTTAAACGCTTAGTATACGCATTGTATAAAGCATTAAATTGTTTAAGATTATAGATACCTTTAATACTATCCGCATATTCTGTAATTTGCTTATTTTCATCAGAAATACTTTCTGGATAAAGTTTGGATTGAATATCTACCATCAATTTTGCCACATTATTGGCATATTCTTCAGCATCATCACTTGTTACATCAGGGTCTATACAGATACGATTATACGTAGCAGTAGCTTTCTCTATAATTTTATCATTGAATGCTTTAGATTTAGCCATATAATTTTCTTGGTTAGCAACAGCAGCATCAACATACTTTTTTATAGACTCGTAAGCTTCTTGCATATCATCTTCCATTTTAGGAAGACTATAAGTAGCTAGACTATCTGATTCTATGGTTTCATCAGACGGAATAAGTGCAAGCCGTAAATTTTGGTCAATATCCCTATCAAGTAATTCTGCACTCATAGGCGTAGATGCTCCTCTTGCCACCGCATCATAATCTTTTAGTATATTTCTTAAATAACTAGGTTTCATATTACTACTCTTCAGGTCTGCGAATAAAGAAATCACCTCAATCATCGCACCACGAGTTTCTTGATACGTTCTCATATCTGTTACTTTATCAAAGTCCATAATCTTAAGACCCAATACACCTAGACCTTTACTTATAACCTCAGCCTTGCCAGGGTAGTGTTTTTCAAATACAGATAATATACAAGACAAAAACACTTTTCTATCAACTTGTGAAGGACGATTTTCATACATATAATCTCTGATAAGGGCAACATCTTGCTCAAAATCAGCATCAATCTCCGGGTCCTCATCATATGGAGATATAGTAGAAAAACACTTCTGAAATGTTATATCATCAGAATATTTTCTCCTAAATTCAGAGGCTATATTATCTGTCGAGCCTGTCTCAAACCTTTGCACAGTCGGTGCTACTTCATATAGATATTCACCATCATTTTCTAAAATAACTGGTTGTATAAAGCCTTCAACAGCATCTATTGGCAAAGGAGAATTTATAACTAAACTAGTATAGTCAGCCGCTTTAATATTTTCAGGAAGAGATTTAACAATTGTTTCGAAAAGAATGGACGCATCCATTTTATAATGTTGCTCTCCAAACGGGATTTTAGAATATTTATTTTGTAAACCTTTCTCAATAGCTTCTTTAAGTTGTTGTGTATTTTGCATGCTGATAACCAATATATGTATGTATAATATTTATAGCACACAGTTAACAAATTAACTTATTTTTTTAAATAAAAAACAACATGATATGCAGATAAAAGGTAAGATAACAAACTATTATGCTCCAGCACCAGGATCATTACTTTTAGAAGGTCCTTGATTCGTACCAGATTGTTTTAGACCATCTAACATATTCTTTTTACTTTTTTGTGTTGCCCCCATATTTTTAATGATTTTTTCAGAGGCTGCAGTAAGTACATCAGCACGACCCTTTTGAGATACCGTCTTATCAGTATTACGAAATACAAAACCTGATTCTTTTGCAATGTCATTTAATAGCTTTTGATTACTTATAATATCAGACAGTTTCTTTTGACCGAATGTGATACTTTTTATAGTGATATTCTCAGGATTAATCATAGTCCCTTTAGAGTACTCATCTTTAGAGAGAAGATCGATAATATAAAATATTTTTTTAGCTTGTGTTTTTCTATCACCTGAAAGAGTAAATGTTGAATTTACACCAGTAAATTTTAAACTATCTATTAGCGTTTTAGCTGCCATTTTAGGTGATGCAGAACGATTCGGTGTTGAAGTATAAAGACGTTCTTTTATATTAAAAACACCTCTAACTGTAGGCAAAACACGATTTTGTGTGACAACATTAACTATTCCAGCTTCTTGTTTTGTCTGTAAAATTTTAACATCTCTACCACTTTTTTGATTTTCTATCTTCACAGCAGAGCTAATTCTCAAGCCATCAATTCGATCTTTCATTCCCGTACCTACAGTAACATTTCTATCTTTCAGCCCAACAGAGATTTCATTTCTATGCAGCATTTCCCTTTGACCTTGTAGAATATCTGCAAAATGGCTTATTAAATCATGCTTACCATCTTCATTATTCAGGTCAATATTTTCTACTGTATCTATCCTATCTCTCTCCGGATCACCATCATTAAGACTTCGATATTTTTCCTCATATTCCTGCAGTACATAAGCTTGCATTTCGGCTAAAGAATATGCAGGATTTGTATCCTCGTAATGAGCTGTTAAATGCGACACTAATTCATCAGTGCTTGTGACGGTATGCCTTGTAAAAAACGTTACTATAATTTTATCAAACTTTGAACAATCATCATTTGTTATATCAGCAGACTGCGCTGTATCAATCGATTTCATCAAGCCTTTAAGGAATTGCCAAGCTTTATTGGTCATTGAACCAGTCTTAGCAAGAGATCTAAATAATAGATTGCTTTTTTCTACATCATAGGGTTGTTCCAGAGTTGCAGGCTTAGACGCAAACGATGGATTGGCTTGATATCCAGAGCACACAGAATACTCATCAATAATTTTATCTATCAATTTATTTAAGTTTTCTGTTCTAGGCCCAAGATTAATTACGGTTTTATCTAACAAGGCATTCCTTTTTTCTATAAGCTCATCAAATAAAGCCTTTCTTTGTTTATCACCAACCTGATCACTGCTAAAATAAGTATTCACAGTAGCTGTGATTTCATCTTGAAAACTTTTTACAGAAGATAAAAAGTCTTTATCTGCATCATTGAGTTGAAGTTTACCGTTTGAAATATCTATGTTCACAGGGACAGCACTATCCTTATCTTGATGACTAAGTGGAAGAGTACACATACTATAAAGTGCTACACCAACCGCACCAATACCTACACCAATACCTTGACAAATACCTTTACCAACATTACCAATAGTTTTACATATCTCATTATAAATATTTTTGTTTATTACAGCATTTAGTTGAGAAGGAAGTTTTGTGATTTGCTCATCCGATACATTATACTTTAATCTTGCATAGTTATTTATCTGTTCAAGTAAATCAGGATCCTCAGATAATGAAGAATCATTTTCAGATAACTCTTTATATTTCTCATAGAACACCTCAAATGTTTCACATTCATTCAAAACTTCCGGCATATCCGGTATACCTCGGAATTTAGCTTCAATAGCGTCAGATGGTAATTTTAATCTAGCATAAGCATCAATATCATCAAGCAGTTGCTCCATAGCAAAAGTAGCACCTACCAGTATTGTTTTATCTTTTGAATAAACCTTACCACATTGCTTAATAAGATCTTCTTTTGCTTCTAAAAAGTCTTCGACACCTTTATTTAAATCTAGTGAGTCTAGTACAGCTTGAACCTGATCAGCCAAGATCCCTAAGCGTCCAGGGCTAGTAACTCGTCCATGTAATTTATAGAAAGCACCATGTCCAACTCGACTTTCGATACAATTTTTCAATTTATCTGATGTCATATATGTTCTAGATCGCAAAGTTTGTTTTGTTAAAATATTAGTTACACTAGAAAAAGACACACCTACTTTTTTAAAGGCTCTCATCCTAGACCACAAACTAGAAGACGGTTTGTTCTTACTCAATACGTCCATAAAGCCAATCATACGTTTTGCACGATTTTCTACTATTGAATCAACAAAGGTATCTACAGTTTCTTGAGAAACAAATGTTTTAAGATTATCTCTTAGCTTTTCTTCTGTAACACCACCACTAAGAAATTTCTCTTGTTCAACTGGTAACACAAAATTTCTAAAATCTGTATCAGAAATAGGACTATTACTATTAGCAACTATATCATCATACTTTGCTTGGACCGCTGGTGTGACTATGTTCTCAGGGATCTGTGTAATTTTCTCTAAAATAAAACTATCAATAGAAGCTTGACGCTTATCATAATCAAACACTGTCAATTCTAAAGTCTCATTTCTTAGACTTAGCAAAGATTGCAGAGCCTTGCTTATAATAGCTTCTTTTTTAACATCGTAGTCATCACCTTCAGGAATTTTACTAATTTCCTCTTTCGCATTAGCAATAACAGCTTCTGCAGATGCTTCCAATAGAGAAGTTGCCACAATAGAATAGCTATTAATATGAAATAATTCAGTATTCATCTTTACACTTTGCAAATTACTAAATAAATCGGTAGTTGCGATACTCCCCGGTTGCATGCCAGAGGACCGAATGTTGTGAACTAAATTAGTCAAAAGTTCAATCCCCTTTCGCACTGGTGCAGTCACCGCAGTCACACCTGCAGTCGCCCGTTCCAGTTTTGTATCGGGGTTTGTTGGTTTACGAAGACTCTTAATATCAAGATCAGTATTTAAAACTACGTATGCATCTAGCTTTAATTTGTCGCTATCTTTAGATAGCGAGCCTCTTAATTCCTGATATTGCTCAAAAGTTGGACTAGATGATGCAGTACTATCAAATAAAGTATTTAATAATTGCAAGTCTTTTTCATCAACAAATAATAGCTTTAAGTCTTTTTCTTGTTTGTCTTTAGGAGTTAAGCTCAAATCTATAGCAGCTTTATAAAGGTCACCATATTTAACGTATGCATTTAGTCTTCCTTGCTGAATTTCCTGAGCTTCTGGAATTTTCTGAGCTTCTAGCAAGTAATTAGGCTCTAAAGTATCTATATTAGCATAAACATTATCACTATATGTTCGTACAGAATAATCCTTGCTACGAAGTTTACTAGAAACAAGGTTGTGATTATCAATTTCAACAACGCGTCTGTAAGCCTCAATCAAGTAGCTTTTACGCTCATCATCATTAGAAAAAACTCCAGTACTACCATCTATAGATAACTTTTTATCTAGTACTTTTTCCCATGCTTCTTTATTTTTATCATTAATATCAAGCCCATATGGTCGTATACAAAGTAACTTGATAACATATTCAAGCTTTTGCGCATCATCAGGATTTTGAACTAGTGTAATATTATCCAGATCTCCTTTCATATTTGCAAGTTCTTTAGTCGCGCTTGCTTTTGGCTCTTTAAGTAGATTAATTTCGTCAATCACAACTGTTGCTAAATTGGTTTTATTACTACCTAAAGAGCTTAAAACTTGGGCCTTAAGCTTAGGCTTGTCATTCTGAGGAAATACAACTAAAAATGCTTGTTTAAATTTATCATCATTTAAACATTTAGCGTACTTATCTCTAAAAGCAGAGAAATCCCGTGCAAATGACTTTTCTTGATCTCTTTGTAGCTGTCCACCAAAAAAATTACTCCTCTCGATAGATTTCTCTACCCCAGATCTATCTTTAAAAAGATTGGCTACATCTTGTTTCAAGGTTTTAATATCAACCTCTTCAAAGTTATTAGGCTGATCGTTTAGTTTTAATTCTTCTCTTACATCATCTCGAAGATTGACTCCTGAAGGATACATGCTATCAAGTTTATCAAATGCAGCATAGAGAGTCTTAATAGTACTATCAGGTCGTTGAGCTTCTCCTGCTATTCCCTGTATAATACCATTTCTTTGAGTATTGTATTCAGCTTCTGGTGTGTCGCTATTTAAAATAGGTAGTAGCTTTTCTGCCAAATCAGGATCTAAACCTACAAGAATCTTCTGTTTTTGTGAAAAAACATTAATCTCATCATACGTTGCTTTAGGCAATTTTTCTTTATATTTAGCTAAAAGATCTTCTGCAGTATTAGTATTATAAGCTACATCATAATCTATTGCATCCTTAAGCTTCAGTATACATGCATTTTTGACATCATCAGCTGTCAGTTTATTTTGCTCACTTTCATTACCTACTTTTTTAGTAATAAATTGAACTTTCATTGTATCTAGATAATTTTTAATACTTTTTTCAAGATCCTCATCGCTATCTACTGATTCATTTCCTGAGTCATATATATAATTAAACACCTGATTCTTTATGTATTTAGATTTATCATCAAGAGACGAAACACTGACCGTGTCATTTAAATTTTGCTGACATCTTACAACTTGATCTAGAACAGGCAACTGTGATAATCTTTCAGCCTTACTCACCGTGCCAGAGCTAAATATCTTCATCACATCTGGAAGTAGGCTTTGTGGAGACTTTTTAGCTACAGCAGGTTTATTGGCATTAATTTTATCATTAAATGCTTGCAAATTCGGGGTAAATTCTGGATTTAATTTATTTACAAAATCAATTATACTTGAAAGTTGCTCAGCATCCTTATAATTTTCAGCATTAACTTCAGCATTATTTATGGATTCAGCAAGTGTTGTTATGTATTCAGATGTCAGGCCAGTAGGATTTAAAGCCAATTGACTAGTATCAACTGTCACATTTAACTTACTCATTAATGCCTCCAAGCCTTGATGATCCGGTGAGAACAATAGCTGAGCAGACTCTACATTTCGATAAAATTGTTCTTTTTCCGGCCCTCCTGGCGATATAGAGCCTTGCATTTTTTTCAAACTATCAAGAGCTTTAAGCAAGTTAGTGTGATCTGGTGCTGGTATATGTTCAAGAGAAAATTTTAAAGTTTCAACAAGTCTATCCTGAAGTTTCTCGTAAGGTACTGAACCACGATACTTTATGGCATCTACAGCTAATTTTTCTTGCATAGAATTATCATAGAAATGTTGAGAAACAATATCTACATAATCGCTAATTTCAGGATTCGCTGTAAATCTTAGAGTACTCATTAAAGTATTTACTTGTTCAGAACGTTTAGGGTCAAGTGCAGCTACAGTATTAGAAATAGATTGTTGAGAACTATTAGGGTCAAGTTTAGGGTCAAGTGCAGCTACAGTATTAGAAATAGCAATAGCGAACTCTATTTTTTCTTGGCTATCAGTTATATAATTTAAAACATTTTCTCTAGCATATTCCATAGCTGCATCACGATAACTATCAAATTCATTTGGGTTGTTTGGATTGTCATCTTTAATCTTACTAAGTGCGAACATACAATCTGACAAAACACTAAATGACCCTGCATTATTAAGCACTTTTTCATTAGAATATGAAACAATCAATTTGGTTAAGGTTTCTAATTCCGTATCGCCTGGAGCATTACTAACATCTGGTTTATCATTTTCAAAGGCCGCACTGTACTCTTTTATAATCCTCATTTCAAGCACGAGATTTTTATCTCCAGTCCCAGGAACAGCACGCAACAATAATATAAGATCTTTTAATGCTGGCGATATAACTTTTTTTAATTCTGGGTCAAGATTGTCTTTATTCTCAGAATAAGATTTTAATAAAAGTAATATGTTTGTTTGAATGTCTTGTTGTGAAGATAATTGTGATTTTGCAATAGCACTACCTTTATCTAAAACAGCCTTACCACTGTTATCTATAGAAAATGATGTTAAATTATTTAGTATACTAATTGTAGTATTGAGAACGGTGCTTATCTTGTTATTAGAACTAATTGATTGTGTCATTGCGGATAATTCTTGTACACGACTGGATATAATGAGGCTTGCATAATTCGCTTTAACCACAAGAGCATCTCTTTGATCTTTAGGTGCACTGTTTATTACATCGACTGTCTTTGGAGAATAAGCAGTGACTGCCATTTGCTCAAAAGACTGACCCCCCACATTTGCATTATTATTAGCTTGGATTTTAGAGCCTGGATTAGGCTGCGGTGTTATAGGTTGTTGTACTACACCCAAGCTTGCCCTTATTTTTTCCACCCGCAATGCGTCAGATTCAGAGTTTCTTCTATTTGGAATGAATCCTGTACCAATACCTGAAACCGTAGGCCATGATCCACGATTACTTACAGCTTGCGAAGTAGTTGTAGGTGTTTCTAAATTCAGCAAGTCTACCATACCAGCATATTGTGCTTTTTTAGATTTATCTTGATATTCTGCAAATTCAGGTGACGCACCTTTTATTTTTCCTAAGTACTCAGATATTTCAGAATTTAACTCTTCTGAGTAATTATTTGGTTTCATCAGCTTAGTTGCAAGAAACAATGGAGAATAATCTCTGCAATGGAGAATATCAGCTAAATTTGATACCTGAGCATCATCTAGGCCTTTTTCATTTGCAGCAACTATACATTTCTCTTGCAATGCCTCCAATGTGCTATTAGCCAAGTCTGCTTTCATAGCATCTACTTTTTCTTCAAAAATCATCAAATCATTTTCAAATTCCTTTTCTACTAAAAAGTCTATAGCTACTTGCTTAAAATATTGCTCAGCAATGTTGCTTGCATCGCCTATAAACAGTTTTAATTGTTCAAAATTATCACCTAGAAGCGTACTGTTATCAGGTGTCTTTATATTCATGTCTTCGAATAATTTTTTCCTATACTCTTCTGTGGCACTTGCCATTCTCGTTTCAAGATTATCATTTATTAATAATATATCGTCTGAAACAGCTATTGATCCTTGTAAGGTATTATTATCAGCAGGCACCTGATATAATACCATCGCCGGTATCCCATTAGATACATTACTATCAGCTGTCATCAAAGCACCATTTGCATTTGCAATTACTATATCATTTTGATATGCCTGTATTTCTTTAGGATCCATCTTCTTGATACTTCTTTCAACACCATTCTTCTGATCACAGAAGCTAATTATTCCCATAAGAAATTTTGTAGCAAATGGTTTATTAACTTCATCTAGTTGAGATAGAAGTTGTACAGACGCACCTAAAAACTTATCACTTGCTACCAAATAATCCTCTTTTTGCGTATAATTTTTTACGATATCATCATAGAGCTTAAAGTATTCATCCGTATGCACAGCAAGATTAGGACTATTTTCCAATACTTTTTGTATATAGTCTCTCGCTTTTATAATAGCACTCTCATAAGTTCTATTAACCGTTTCAGCATCAATAACAAGATCCGCATCTGGTCCGTTATCTTTAGCTGCCTCTAGCATAGCTAGCCCTGTAATTAGCGGACCAGATGCCACAACTTTAGCCGCAGCAGAATAATCTAGATCAACTGTTCCATCAGAGTTCGTATCACGTAGAGTAGTAACGGCTAATATTGATGC
>CACBGS010000014.1 GCA_902538855.1 uncultured Coxiella sp. | reverse complement strand
CAATGCGTTATTGTACAATCATAGCCATGGCACCGGTTACACTGTGCTCATCACCATAATTGGCCTGGAACACGATCGCTTATGATCAGTGCCACTTCCTTTGCACCAGGGTCCATCCATTATCATCTGACTTTGCAGGCGCATGGCTTGGTATTTTGCCTTGTGATTTCATGCTGAATGAATCGCCACCATCAGTACTAGAGGATCCATCAGCACGAAGCACATTATGAGATTTCTCTTTTTCATATATCGAAAAATTATCCCAAACCATGCTCAGATGATTTAATTTGTATTAATAGACACTTGTTTCATGAAAAATTTGTATTATGTACTATAATAGATATGTATAAGAATAAGGATTAATTATGCCAGAATTAGAAGAAAATGACCCATTATTGAAAGCAATGGCTAAATCAGCTGAAGTACAAGAGAATTTATTGAACCTTGCTGAGCAAACAAATAAGAAGAACAGTAAGATTTTTGATAGTTACTTGGACAATTACAGTCGTAATCAACATGCTCTATTTGAAAGAGCAGCCAAGGCAAATCAACGAACACAAGCGGTAATTGAAGCTGCAAATCGTAACCACGAAAATTTGCAGAGAATTATTCGTGGAGAAGGACCATCTTTAGGTAAGTGATTTAGCTTGAATACATTGATGCTTTGTCAGACTAGTCCATCATTACTCCTTCGGTCGTATGTAACTAAATGTTGATATTTTGGTGCGTACTGATCTGGCAAGCAAGGTGTCAGGAAATAGTCTCTATGCTCATTGATTATAAGTCTGCCGTGGGTCGTTACTCTCACTTACTTATTCTGTGATCGCAGCTGATTCAGTGCCAACAATATATTAGGAATTCTTTACGAATTATACTGTTTGGCGTTTTATCTACCGTTGGTTACATCTTTTCAGCTAAGCCACTTTTACTATATTAACCAACACCCCTATCAGCACAAATATCATCATGATGTTTATCTTCTTCATATCCTAACAACCTATCTGTACACACTTGCTGTGAGATGTGTGTGGTTGGATGCCATTCTTTTGCAGAAGCATTTAAATCACTTAGATTAAATACTGACTTGCGTAGTTTACTAAACTTATTATCACTAATACTGGTAGGGTCTTTAAAAAAACCATGTCTTAACATACTATTTTCACCGGCTGTCTTCTCTTGTGTCGTTGATAAATACGTTTTTAAAAGCGTTCTTTTATCTGCCTGATTAAGCTTATCCCACTGCGAATAAATAATCCGTTTTACCTCAAAACCAAGCTTTTCTAATAGCCGTTGTTTTTGTACCGATCTTATATCAAGTCTACCCTTGTTATCGTAGTGATGTGGCCCGTCTACCTCGATTAACAAGTTTTTTGCTGGTATAAAAATATCCACCACCATACAACCTGCAAAACCAAATCCTTGTTCTTGTTCTATGACAAGATCTGAATGTTGGGATCGCAACGCTCTTATTACATTTTTCTGTAACTTTGAACGGTGCACCTTTTGTTTTAAGTCCATGCCATGAAATGCTTGGCTATAATCTTTGCCCTGAAATGCATTTAGCCAGGTGAGCGCTTGCGCGATTTGGCGCTTTTCATCATTTGAGAAAACGCCGCGCTGACACATTTTCTGAGTGGATCCTATTAGCTTTATCAATACCTGGTGACCTTTTATGTTTCTGTGTGTACCAGCCTCTTGCATTCTTGTATAGGCAAGTAAGATATTGGCGATCTCCTGCGCTTTAAAATGTTTAGTATTTCTATCGATAGCTTCGTTGAACTTCTCTTCAAGCTTCTCAGGCAAATCGATCAAGCGAATACCCATCTGATCCAGTGCCAGTAAACTAGTTGCGATATCCTGTGCGTTGAATTGCTCAACATTTTTAGCAACTGCTGTCCATAGCTTATCACCAAGCCCCTTTGGCAAATCATCCCAACGGATATCCATCTGATCAAGCGCAAGTAAACTATTGGCAGTCTCTTGGGCATTAAAATGTATCGCATTTCTTGCGATTGCATCCCATAACTTTTTGCTGAGTTTCTTGGGTAAATCATACCAGCAGAGCCCCATTTGATTCAACGATAATAAGCTAATAGCAAGCCCTTGCGTATTTAAGTTTTCGGCATTGCACTCAACTGCTGCCCACAGCTTTTTACCAAGGTCTCTAGGCAAATCATCCCAGCATACACCCATCTGATTAAGTGCTAGCAAGCTATTGGCGATCTCCTGGGCATTAAACTTATCGGCATTGCGACTAAGTGCTAACCATAGGTTTTTGCAAAGACCTTTAGGTAATGCATCCCAGCTTACTCCCATCTGATCCAGCGCGAGCAAGCTATTGGCAGTATCCTGCGCGTTAAAATGCAGTGCATTTGTTGTGACTACTTCTAGCAGCTTTTCACGAAGCTTTTCCGTTAAATCTATCCACAGCACCCCCATATGGTCCAGAGACAGCAAACAAGTGGCAATATCCTGCGCGTTAAAATGTAGAGCATTATTAGTCACTGCAACAAGCAGCTTTTTTTTAAGCTTCGGTGGTAGATTAACCCAACAAGCCCCCATCTTATTGAGCGCTAGCAAACTTATTATAATATCCTGCGTGTTATAATTAAGAGCATTTCTATCGACTGCTTCGAATAGCTTATTAGCAAAATATCTATCTATACTATTCAAGCAAACACCCATCCTTGCCAGCGCCAGTAAGCTATTGGCAATTCCTTGTGCGTTAAAATACTTCGTATTTCTTGCAATGGCTGCCCATAAATTTGCGCAAACCTCCTTTGGCAAAGTATTCCACTGCACGCCCATCTGATTAAGTGCGAGTAAACTATTAGCAATATCCTGCGTGTTAAAATATGATGTGTTTCTCTCGACTGACGCCCATAACTTTTTGCCAAGCCCCTCTGGCAAATCGTGCCATCGCACACCTGTTTGATACAGTGCTAATAAGCTATTGGCAACTTCTTGTGCGTTGAAGCCATCGGCAAACTCACTAATTAATGTTAAAAGTTCCATTAAGACATTACTATCATGGTGCATGGTAAACTTATAATTTCTTATCGCACAACATAGGTTAGCAATAGTTTGTGACTTACACCACTTGGGCTTTTTACCACTTAAAAAGCATTCCAACCAGGCTTTAGCTTTTTCCTGACCTTGCTGCAGGGCCGTTTTATTCGCACCCTGGCGTTTACACTGACAGGATAGCTGGTAAAAGCTGATAAATTCTGACTTAGTTAGCTGGTTTCTCGTCATATTAGTGTAAATTGCAAAGTAATGAATTATAATAATAAAATCTACAAAAGTCCATTATTTCATACCCATAACGACTCTGCTACCACCTATAAGTTTTGCAGATTGCATAAAGTTCTGATAGCCATTTACTGACTGCCTTATATCTATCACTCGCAATATGCGCCAAACTAAATAGAATGAATCAGTGCCTTGGCGTATTCACTACACTGACACCATTTCCATTCCTACAAGCGCGTTGGTCACATAGTCAGTTATATGGAGTTAAGACGCTTATCTAAGGGTGATGAACCATTTGACTTTTTCTCAGATTCAGTAAATACAGAATGATTACTTAGCGTGTTATCCTTATCCTTTACGCATGGTATCAGTGCTTTATACATATATTGAACGATAGAAAATTGTTCCTCATTAAGCGACATCTCTATGATGTTAGATATTGGCTGCTCCCCTTCCCCAGGCAGTAAGAACGAATGTAGATACTTACCACGTACAACAATTAAGTCGTGCTGATCTTGATCCATATACGATTGTTTACAAGCTTGTATGATACGCAGCCCATCGGCTTTGAGGTGCTCACCAATTTCTAAAATGATAAAGTGCAGTAATAGTTTTTCTGATAATGTAGCTTGGGTATAATCATTAAAAGATAGACCAGTATCATTTATCGAAACTAAGAGTGTACGCAAACGCTCTAGCCGTAAGGTAGGACAAGCTTTATGATAAAGATTATACAAACTAAACTTAAGTGTATCGTCAATTACAAACCCATGATGATTAATACCAAAGGTATCTAGTGCCATCTGAAAAGCGGTCTCAACAAACCGAGTTACTTGCTGTTTAATCGTTTTAAGAGCAAGGTTGTTGTTGTGCAAAGTTGTGCCTATATGAGCAATACTCTCGTGCAGCGTATCCATATGCTCTGTCTTGAAAAATGCGCCGTAATGGATGTAAATATTGCGAACAGTAGGCAGCAGTTTAGCGTGTACAACAAATTTACTATCCATGGTTTCTTGTATCTCATGCAAAAGCACAAAAAAACGTGCAATCTGCATGCTCTTGGTAATATCACCAAGTGGTAAAAAGTCATGCGTATAATACGATAACAACAGACGTCGATAGATTAACTTATTATCGATAGCAACTACATCGGTAAGTTTAGCAGCACTTTTCTCCATGCTAACAGTAGCAGGTTCAGTGTCTTTATCAAAATTGTCGACTTTTGAAAAAGCACTAGCTTTTTGAGTTACGCACGATTGAAAAGTAGCTTCATGACTCGCAAGAAGTTCGATTAATCCCGCTGTCTTTTTCTGATAGCGCGCAGCACTCTGCATTAAAGTATTGTATTGATCATGCGTGATAGAACTGGTTGTTAGCGTAGCTATTTTTTGCTCTATTTTACGACGTTGATCAAGTACATCTCTACCTATGTTAATCCATGATAGCCAAGCATTATACGTAAGTTCATCAAAAGGCTTATGGCAAGTGGATAACGTAGTGATAGAGTTATCACTTAAAGACGATACGATTGGCGTCATGCTCTCAGGATATATTATATGTTCTTGTATAGTACAATACTGTTCTAGCCAGGTTCTTTCAGCATCAGATAGCTGTTCAAGCGTTTGGGTAAGTATATTAGTAATGGGAAGATGGGCGTCCTTGTCTAAATAGGTAGGAGATGTAGTCTCGGGAAGTTCTTTTTTGGTGTTAGGTTGATTTTTAATCCACTGAGCAAAAATTTTAACAGCAATCTTTCGATGTTTTTTTCTAGAAATACATAAATTATATAAAAGAGACATGTCATAATTATTTAGTGCGCGAGGCCAATTAATATTTACACGATCACTAATGAGGAACTCGATAAGGGCATGATCTTCCTTATCCAGCGCGTGCAACATAATCTTTTTTATTTTTTTGTCATAATTATCAATAAGGTTACTGTTAGCAACAAAGGCGTACATAAGCTCAGGGCAAAACTGTAAAATACGTTTAAAATTATTTGGTTCAATAGCAAACTGATGCTCATTAGTGAATTTGTACCAGGCAAAGGCTTTCGGCGAGCAGCTTGATTGGCTATGACCTGCAACTTGTGCTTGGTATGGATCCATCGCATTAGTCATGATGAGTCGTTCAACATCAATCGGTCTACGTTTACATAGAGAATCGTAATCAACAGGCTCCTTTGACTTTATGATTATTCTTCTGGCCTGTTGGTAAAATTGATTTTCTAGACACAAAACAAAAAACTCCAGGGCTCTATGCGACATACGTTGTAAGTAGAAAGTTAGATTAGGGTCATTAGAATCGCCAAGCATACCTACTATAGGGGGATGAGTGCTTGCATTTGGATTGTGCTTCAAAGGGTCAACACCTTCGGAGACCAGATATCTAATCAGGTCGTATTTTTTACGGGCAACGGCAAGATGCATTATATTATGTGGGCGTTGATGGGATAAAAATTCATACCCATAGGTAAAAAACATTGCAATATCTAGAGGGTTTTTGACACTAATAGCCATGAATGAAATAGATTCAATAGCGTTATGAGTATTGTCTTTAGAAAATGGTAAACGTATAGGAATTACGGTTTCGTGCTTATTGCTAAGGCTAAGCACGTGGTACTCAATATGTAAAGTAACATCAACGTAATTATTATCTGGTGAATACGACACATCAAAGACACAATTCTCAAGACAATAGTCTAACTGTTTACTTATATCACCAATATGCTCTGCTTTAGAGTAATTGCTTAGTTCATTGGCAGAATCTGGTAAAATAGATGCGTATTGATTAGTGTGCTTAAAGGCGCCAGTTAATTCTAAGAGAGCTAATAATTCCGGAGTGTCTTGCAAAATTGCTTCACGTGGATAATCTTGCTTTAGACGAATACCAATAGCCAAAGATTCATCCATAGTCACGGTATTTGTATTATTGTCATAACCTAATACAATATCTTCATTAATGTTTGTTGCCTGATCAAACGATTGCTTACGATATTCACTACACTTAATGATGGCGGCTCGATGTTGAGAGAAATTTCTAGAAGTAGTATTTACTTGTTCAAATTCTGGAAGCATAAAACGTTTTTGCGCATCACTTATACCGCACACAGCATGAACATCCGCACCATGTTTGATTAGTATCTTGAGGCTTTCAGTATCGCCTGCTAAATGGATAGGTAATCGGGTAACCGTAACCCACCATGATTTGTATAAAGATTGCATACCCCTACTCTTACGCTCCTGAAACTCGCAGAAAGATGACCAATCATGACTATCTATAGGATTATTAAGTGAAGCTCTGAGTGCAGGCGCGTTAGTAAGTATATTATCTAGAACATCAGGCGCTATATTATTTTTAAGCAATGACATAAATAATGCGTGTTTGCCGTTAATATATCTGTAAATTTTGTTAACATCTATATTTCCGTGACGAGCGTTGCAAGGTGGCTTATCCAAAAACACACCATCGGCACTTGTAGTAGTTCTGAAAATCAAAAGCCAATTATTACGCGCATTAGCTAATAGAAGTCCGTTACTGATAAAGAGGGGGGATTATTTATAGCACTATCAAGATTTATCATAAATATTAAAAAATGAAAATATTGTATAATATTATGTAATAAAAGTATACTTTACCTAATAATTATATTTATAAATATATAGTTAGCATGCTTTTGAGCATTAATACTCACGCTCTGATTGCCTACGCTTTATTAAAAACCAGACTGCTCTGGCGGACTATAACCAAAGTTGTTGTTTTAGTGCGCACTTATCTGTGCTATGTTATATTCGTTAGTTATTGCTATTTCCATGTGAAAATGATAAATTTATGATTTTTAATCATAATATAAACCAATGTCCACTCCATCCGAATTCACCTTTACAGATTACCTTCGTCAATGTTCACGATTAGTTATGCGCTGTTACTCTAGTATTCTTGTTTTGTTTATCTTTTCTTTTTTGAACTTTATCTTTATCTGTGTCGGTGGTGTTTTGCAGGCCTCCTTTAAGATGACCGCAACTGCTAGTATCGCCTCAATCATTGTTTCTATACTGTTAGAAATATTCTTGTATTTCGTTATGATACAGACGATAACATTAATACAGCTTGATGCAATGCGCGATCGTCCGCTTAAGCTCTGGTCGTTGCTTCAACGCGCTGTTTCACCTGAACTACTCGTACGTACAGCCTTGCTATCCATGTTATGGATTGCTCCTTATCTCGTATCGGCTCTACTTATATATTTACCCACAATCGCCCCATCATCTCTTCATTCATTCCAGGGACACTTCATTATTTCCTTTATGATCAGCGTTTCTTACTTGTTAGGTCTTAACTGCTTTTTCGTGACACCTTTTGTCCAGTTGCGCTGGGTATTTGCTAATCTTGTTATGATTCACGATAACTGCTCCCCTATGCAAGCTATACAGCAATCCGTGCAGATCTCGCGCTATTTTGCCTACTGGCGTATTGCTGGTGTCATTATACTAAACATAATCTTCGCTTATGCCATCCTATTTATTCCTGTGATTGGGATGATTATCATGCTGTTATTACTTCCTTTTTACGCAGTCACTGCAGTTCCTGCCTATCAACGCTATCTTGAAACTAAGCAGGCTGCGATAACCACCTAACGGTCGAAAATACCCAAAGCGCTATAAATAGCGATTAACCGCTTGCAGAATAATTATGTTATGATTTTATATGTCTCATACGTTATTTCAGCTACCCTGCTTTACTATAATAATGCGGGCCGTACGTGTGTGGCGTATTACTAATCAGTATTTCAACTCACTTGCAAAACACTGATATTGAGGTGGCACTGATTACTAACGATTACAAAGCTCATACTAAGTTAGAGCTATCTAATTCTGATGATGACTATGAACGTTAGTAGTTTCGTGCTCAGAACGTTGCTGCTTTTCTTTAGATAGGGATTTAAAAAAACATAAAGTGTATGGTTTATATTGATTGTTAATGCGTTCAAGTTGTGTAGATGATAGTAATGACTGCTGACAAAGTAATAGGTTTTCTACGCTTTGAAAGTCTAGGTAATGTTTTATCTCTTCACTTACTACGCTTGGTAAGAAGATTGTGGTTTTCTTAGAAGTTCTTGGTTCAATAACGAGGGGTACTTGCACTTTGTAAAGCGCATGTTGGTATAATTTGTCTTTAAACTTGCTAACATCATTAGGTGATATCGTGTAGATTTTTTTTATTTCTTCGGCTAACTGTTCATTCCAAAACGTTTGTAAATATTTGGTGCTGTATTCACTGGTATTTTGTAATTTATAGTACTCTTTATCGGTGTTTATTTTTTCTATTTGACAAGGAAGCGGTGTCATGCTGCGTAGATCAGCTACTTGTAGGAGTTTCTTGTATGTGGTAGCTTGCCAATGGTCTACATATCTTCTTTTTAGCTTTTTTCCATAGAGTATAGGTATCGCAGACTCTATAAGTAATAGGTTACTAACTGTGTTTGTACTGAGTGCAAACTTAATATACTGTTTGCCAGCGTCTTCTATAATGCTAGGTATATATGATAGGCAAACTGAGAAGAACTGGTTACTTCTTTCATGATATTTATTTTGTAAAGTATGATAAATATCTATCATTAACATTGGCACAAATACCAGTTGTATACTGAATATTTGGTAGTTAAGTAGATAGATTGCAGTAGATTTGAAGATGGACGTTTTTGTCTTATCAGTAAATTGTAATAGTTCATCATAAGTATCATACCGTGTCGCCATAATAGGTATGAGCGTTAGTAGATGCGCGTAGATATGCCATATGCCTAATAACGTTTTTATAAAGTGCGCTAATTTTTGTTTATCTAAGTATTTCAACCTCCGTTTGAAAATGGCTCTGCGCCATATGTTGTAGTTAAAGGGGGCGAGTAGTGAGGATAGCATAAACGTACCTGTTCGTTGTTTTTTTTCTACTGATGCGATAATGCCTAAGGTATGAATGACCACGCCTATCTGCCAAAGGTTATAACTTATAAAGGTTGCTTTATTTAAATTCATGGCTCAGTCTTCTTTTTTGAGGTTTTCGGTTGTAGCGTAGTGATGTTGACTTGCTTTCTTTAGATCTTGCTGTCGTATTAAACCAGTTGCTCTCAGGTTTTTCTTTTTGGTGCTGAATACATAGTGCCACTGTGCTCTGGGTCAAAATAGGATCCGATAGACACTGCAGGTCAATTAAGCATAAAAAGCTTTTTATATGATCACTAATACTTGCAGGTATAACTAACTTTTTTACGACGCCAGTTTTTTGGTTTTCAATACATAATGTAAGTGGTTTGTTAAAAAATGCTAAGGGTAATTGTTTATATAACTGTTGTAAATCTTGTTTTGAGGTACGGTAGTTTTCTCTATAGCACTCTGCTAGCTCTTTGCTCCAATAATTGTCTAAAAATTCTAAGTAGTCCTTGTGCCGGTATTTATAAATAGGTGTTATTATTGCTGGATCAAGCCTATGAAGCAGACGCTTGAATGTATGAATACTCTTTTTATTAAGAGTTTGCGCACTCTTCATAAATGTTTCAAACACGTTGCTTATCCAATTTTTTTGTATGTAATTTTTTTGTAATTGCTTATTTTCTACGTAGATAATACTTTCTACGATTATCCAATCTCGTACAGGGTTTAAAAATAGTATAAACTTTATTAATGATGTGTAGTTCTTATAAAAATTATTTTTTATGGATATTTTTGACCAAGTGGTGTACACATCAATACTCGCTATAGGTATATATACACATAACAAAGAAATCAAAGGGTAGTAATTGGTGTATAGGCTTGTTGTGCAAATAAAACTTTCTATGCTTGAATTGTGTATCTCTAGGTGGTTATAAGCTTTAGAAGATTTATTGTAGATAAACGCTAAAAATAAGCTAAGATGTGCGAATGCATGCCAAATACCTAGTACGGTTTTAAGTATGTTACTTAGTTTTTTTTCAGAGTTAGCTTGGCTATTAAGTCGTTCAAGTGTCGTCGTTAGTCGTTCTATGTTGATATGATCTACGGGAATACTATTTTCAACATGCAAAATGTGTGAGAGCGTTCCTATAGCGGTCATTACGTTCCATATGTGTACGATATGGTTAAGTATCTCTATTTTCATAGCGGCAATATTTTTGTATCAATATCGCCTAATACTCACTAAAAGTCAATATATTACAAATATAACTATATATTAATAGGCATGTTGTTAGTTTTTCTGCTATGCGCTAATGTGTAGGGAATGCCATGTCACAACCATGACGCTAATAGTATTATATCATCGCATAGCTATTAATGTCGACGGCACAATAATATAAACCAGAACATATAGTAAGCTTGAGTAAGATCATAGCAGCATGCTAGAATACCCTGCTTACAACAGGAAATGCTAAATGTCTGGGTTTTGTAATATTGATCAGAGTGATAGGATTAATCGTGTAGTTATTGGTGCTATTATATTTTTGGCAGCATTATTAGAAGCTAGCCAGCTATTTTTTATCACAGTAGGCATAGTAATGATTATTCAAGGTCTAATAGGATGGTGCTCCCTCCCCTTTTTTATGAACTTATTTGGTAATCATAATAATAAAAATTGAAAGATGATGTGAATTCATTATTAGATATACCAATCTATACCAAATATATAGCCTATTTTGCTCTGTAAAAATAAGTTATTCATTTACACTTGTGCTAGTCTGACTGGCAATTAACTATAATAAAGATATTATCATTCTTTTAAACAACATATCATTGCGCTTTGATTAAGTTTTTTTATTTAATATTTTATTATAATATAGTAAAATATATATTCGTCTTTTTTTAGATTAAATGTATAATTATATAAACAATATTCAAAGGAATTAGTATGTACAATATTGGTCTAGAGCCTGATTATAATTCAGTATCAGCGCATATTACTAGAGATTCATTATTTATTGAGTATGAACTGAATGGTAAAACGTATACAGAGCGTCTAATTAGTTTTGTTAGGACTGAATTTGGATGTAATTTATTTAAGGCTCAACCCTCTTTAATTGACTCTATTAGTAACAAGGAATTCAATGGAAATGGTCTTATTGGCAATGCACAATCGATACTTTTTTGGCTATCAACAACACGTGATGGTCGTGAACTAATAGCAGAAAGCCAAAAGATTCAAGATAAGATATCTATGTTTGGTCTTAACGCACATTTCGATTACCAAGCTTTACCTAATACATTAAAAAACACATCGTATGTTTTATTAAATAATACATCTACACTTTCTTGGTTATTTCAAAGCCGGGGGTCTGCTCATATGCTTATAAATAATACAAGACTACTTAGCTTGATCACAGCGCGTGGTCTTAACTCAAGTTATTCTGGAGATCAATTTCCTAGTAGAACTGTATTAGAAATTATTGTATCTAATGATGAATATATTGATATGTTTAATCTTTATCCAGATCTTGTTTCTATGTTGGATGAAAATAGATTGAACTCCCGTATTAAAAGCGGATCATGCAAGGGCTCAACTCTAGTTTTTCTACTTGCAGGTACTCCTAAACGTCAGAGACTGTTACTTAGTAACCCATTATTAGTGTCTATGATTCATGCTGATAGTTTAAATAATTTTATTGATGATGGTCTTTTTAAGTCATATTCAACTCTTTACGCTTTATCCGCTACTGATGTTGGCAGACATATTATAGCCAATAATAATGATCTAATTCATAACATCACATTAGAGGGCTTGACTACTATTGTACCTGATGTAACTGTCACTACTGCTTTAGAATATTTACTTTCTTATCAAACTACATCTAGTCTTTTTGTAAGAAATGATCATTTGCGTGGACTTGCAGTACAGTTTGTTAACAAAGCCTCTAGTATACTTGATAGTGATAATTACGCTGAGTCAAAAGCACTATTTGATCTCGCTATGAACGCACCAAACCTACTATCAGATGATAATGTGGGCTTATCAGATATTATCAGAAAAAAAATTGATAAACATATTGAAGGATTGGCAGTAGAGGACCGTATACAGCTACTATCTAATCTTTCTAAAAGCATAACTGGCAGTAATTTTTTACACAGATATACTAGATTTTCTCCAGGGCCTAATCTCATGCGAAACCTACCAAAGGTTTTTGATGATTTCTTATATCAGTTTGTCAGTGATCAAGGTAAGTTGCCATATATAGAATTTGATCCGATTAGCCTTCAAGCCATTGTTAACCCGGTAATGGTTGGTAAAACAGTATTTGAGCATAGTCATATATATTACACTCTATTAGCTACAGGTAAGCATCCATGTACACGTGCTGATTATCCAAGAGTTGATGCTACAGGTAAGAATATTGATATTAACTCTTATATTACATGTCCACTAAAAACAACGCGTATGAATATTCGACGATCTATTGCAGATGTGCTTGATTATTACGTTCAAGATAATATTGTTGCTTTATTACAAGATCCAGATGGTTTAAAATTTTTATTACAATATCCTGATGTAATAAAGAATAATCTTAGTATTAATAAACTTTCTAGTTTTAAGTTTGATGCTTTGCCAGCCGCGCTTATCCAGCTCTATTGTACTGATCAACAGGCGAGTGCACTAAAATCAAAACCAGGAAGTTCACTTGTTGATGTGCTTGCTTGTAGTAAGGGTTATAATTTTTTAAAACTACTAGCTGATGAGTCAATATTAAGAGGACTATCTGTTTTTGATGATAAAGATAATAGTAGAACTAGTTTCAGCTGCTTTGGGTTAAAACTATTCTAGTTAAATAAAATATTTAATTTATTATATTTGATACATATCAGCGCTATTTATTAACGTATCACTATGCTAAAAGCATGCTTGCATTCTACTTTAACATACTAACATATTGACTTATTTATTTAATATAACTATAATTCAAATGATAATAATATTTATAGGATATATATGCAAAGCATACTTAAAGATAAGCCATGTCTTTCTGTTGATGAAATCATAGCGTTAGGCAAGTTTACAGAACAATTTAATACATTAGCTTATCAATATTACAAAAAGTTATCTAATGATCAGCCACTATCGAATAGTGAGTTTGCATTTGATGGTCATAACTATTCATCATCTATGACAATGTATAGCCCACACAATGCATTAAAATCAGTGGTAAGTATCCCAAAAAATGCCGATGGTTCGAGAGATAAAATTTTTATAGGTTGGTGTGGTACAAAAAGCGTCGAGCAGTTGATTTGTGACCTTGAAGATGCACCTGCAGCAATAATATTCAGTCACTATAAGCAACATTTTTTGGCATATTTTAATAATATTATTGCTGAAATGACGCAAGATGGTCATAATAAGGTTGATATTATATTAACAGGACATAGTCTAGGTGGAGCTATTGCTCAACAGTGTATGATTGCCTTGGCAGAAACGGTTTATCAAGGTAGTGATTTTAACCATTTAAAGGCTAATAATATTGCTAGTATTACCATAGCTACAGCAAATAGCCCAGGTGTTACCCAAGAAAATATTGACAAATTTACTATACTAAGCCGTGATATTTCTAATAATACTAAGCTCATGTTAAATGCAATTGTACTTACTACTTGTGGTGATTCTATTCAGCATCATGGCTTTAACCTAGCCAGTAAGGGTGTATGGAATAGACGCTATTTACTGCATAGACCTGGTTCTGATAATAATTTGCTTGATACTGCAAGAAACATACATGGTGCTTTTAAAAGCAGCCCGCTTAGCGGCTTGAGTGTACTAGCAGCTTCTATCAATCAACAACATAAGCTACATACAGATAGATTTCTAACTTATACGCAGGAGTTAAAAGGTTCCGGACTGAGGGTATATCATGACTGTAACCCTACTTTTTTACGTAAACTAGAAGAATATTTTGTTACAGATAGCATTGTTAATACTGTTCATATTACTACTTTTGTTGGCGATTTGGTGAAAACAGTAAAAAAACCTACTACGAGTAATATATTAAAAATAACTGGCGGTTTTTTCAAAGGTTTGGCATCACTACCAAATATAAGCTCAATCCTTCAGTCAAAGTAATCATTACTATAGCTAACTTGCCTATTGTAGCAGCTATTACGTATTGTTTATAATGATTTAATCATATATAATATGTCTTTTGAGAAAAAATATAACTTAATGAAACGAATAATTACTATTGAACACTATATTGTGAATGACTTTAATCCCAAACTACGACTTGCTATGAATGATTTTTTGTTACTTGCAAAATATCGACCAAATGTTTGTAATAAATCTGTATTAAGCGAACTATTATTTCCAAGCAACCCAAATAGTTGGTTGTCTCGTAAAATTAATTCTATTGGCAATATTGCTTTTTTAAAGGCCTATTTACAAACAATGGGCAATACACTCAGCGTCTTACACATACCTATAGATGCTGATGGTAATCACCCTCTACATTATGCATTCATGTCATCTAGTATTAGTGTTCATGATTTCAAAAATATTTTAGAAATCATTATTCGTCATCACTGTGACTTGGACTTTGATACTGAGTATTCTTCTGCTCTTATAAATCCTAGATCGTTTGTTTTATTATTTATTGAAAAATATGGTTCATTTACAAGACTTTATTCAGAATACTTACAGCAACCTCTTAGCACGTCATTAAATAAAATTATCGCCGATTGGATGAAGACTCGGGCTACTCCTTGCGATGTAACAAAAAAGTATGATTTGCTATGCGGTCTAACTGGATATGATACAGAGGCTCATGATGTAGACTCTGAGCAAACATATGTACTAGAAATAATTGAAAGTTTTTTCACATTAAAACATTCTTCTTGTGATATATATAGGTTCATGCATCACTGTCCCTACTTGCTTACTAAAATAATGTTTTGGTCGCAGAAAATTATGCACCTATCTACTAATGATCAGCTTGATCCTGAATATCTGCCTATATATACTCCTCAGGGACTTGAATGTATATCATTTAAAGATCCAAGTATCTGTAAAAGCTATTTCAATTTACACGCTAAATTTTTTCCAAATGTTCATCTTCAGCATCTAAGTAAGCCAGCTAATGCTATCTCTAATCTAGATAACCGTCAGTCTAGTAATCAAGCCAAAAAACGCATTTCTGCTTATTATGCATCTGAGTCTCTATCTGATGATGAGCCCCCTACAAAGAGGCCTGCAAATAAACAGATAGTAGCATCAATTTATAGTAATACTGATGTTGTTAACACGCCAACTGTAAATGCAAATAATATCTCACTACAACCGTCTTCCAGTAATCTTTCTGGTTTGTGGAAAATTAAGAAAGGATTTGTAAATTGTGACTATTCGCGTAATCTTGCAAGGGCTTGTATATTTAGTGATGCATTACAGTCGCGTTATGAATCTGCGATAGCTAATGTTGACGCGTACAACGAAAGTACAGAATCACAGAAACCAGATAATCTTAGTGGTGCTGCTTAATATTGCTTGGTGTTATATACTCTTAACATGTCATATTGAATCTATATTTTATTGTTATACATTGCTACGTACTACTATTAATTTAGCATTTGCTTTTCTAAATCGTTGGCTTAGTCCTTTTATTAGTAATTTGGCACATATTTTATTGACAGACGGTGATTTTGTACAGACGCATCGTAAGCATCTTGCCTGTAATAACTCTTCATGGACTTTTAGACAGATTTACCAGAGGCCTAGATCAGCACATGATGTTGCAGCAATGATATCATTAATTGCTGCACCTCATGTAATTGAGAGTTATCTATTATTATATTTCGAATATTCAATTCCTTATATTGGCTTATCTCCATATATAGCTGCATCTTTTGCGCTTAGCGCCGCTGCATACAATGGGGTTAGTTTTGTTAATGCACATACATCGGAAATTATTCAACCATTACTCAATGGTGCTGATTATAATATTGTTAATGATTATGATAGGAATGCAACTAGTATCAGGAGTAGTATCTGGTCATTCTTTTTTGGAAATCCTGAATACTATAAACCTCTTCTGTCTGAGGTTTCTTTTCTTCAAATAGACCAATTTTATAAACAATTTTTTTACCAATTGCATCTAGTAATTTTTTTGTCTCTATTTTTAGTTTAGCTTCATCAATATTAATCTGATTTTCTGACCCTCGTTTTCCCTTGTATCTTATATTTGTTTGCTCACTATTTATACTAGCAATCAGATTGTTGATGGATGAGTTGATATTTGCATCAGGTTCGTGGGCTAATTTATTTCTTATAAGATTTATAGCTTGTTTTAGATCCTTGTTTACATTTATTGTAAATGGTAATTCTTCATTTTGTAATATTTCACCTAGTTGTATTATATAGTAATTCCAAAAAAAATTTATTTTGCTTCTTATTAAAGTCTCAGTATCGTTAGTTAACATTCTTATCTTGCTATGTATATACTGGCTACTATCGATATCCACATACTGACTTGTTATGCCATGAATCGTAGTAATGTAATTATTTACTAATCTTATATTATTTAATAGTTCTTGATCACTTTTATTGTCTAGTTCATCTATTAATGTATTTGTTATCTTATATATCTTTGTTACGTCATCTTCACTCATTGATAAGCCTTTATGTACTAATTCATGGCGTATATTGTGTATAGCTTGATTTATAAATACGCCATTTCTTTTACGTCTAGTCTTTTTATCTTCTATATAATAATTAAATAGCATGTCAAGGAATCTCGATGCCCAAGTGGTGTATATTATATGTTTAGTATTATTATTATATTTTTCTAAATCTAATTTGCATTCTTTAGTCTTAAAATTTATTATATCTTTTACTAAATTATTTAAATTTTCTTGAACACGAACCATCTGTTTATGAGGTTCATTAGATTTTTTTGCTGTTTTGGTTTGTTTTTTTATTGTTAATTTTTCTTCAGCATACTTCTCTTCGGGTTTGGGTTTGTTACCCTGATTAGTCAGGTATTCATTTATTGATTCATTTCCAAATACTCTTTTCACCTCATTCGTAACTTTATAACAATTAACTAAATCATCACAATGCACGTCCATGTATTTTTTTATTTCATTTTTATCATTTATTAATGCTTGTATATATAATTCTGTTAGAGCGTTTATATGTCTTTCTTTCTCTTCAGATTCTAGCACTCTTACAGCAGCTAAATATGTAATAATCAACCCAGATTCAATTAATCCAGAGCATGAATTCATCATTTTTTCAAAAACCTCATGCTTAATTTCACACTCGTGCTCATCGCTAAGTAACTCCCTTGCAAGAAAGCTTGCATTGCTACGATTTTTTCTTGAACCGATGTTCCATTTATTATCTTTTGCATCAGTCATGATAATTCTCATTGCATCAATAATATTATTCTTACAAAGTCTTGTATAACTGTCGATCTGATTAAGTATGGTGTCAGTATTCTGTATATTGTGACTATGCTTAATAATTATTGTTCGTGCTGTTTCATAGTACTGATGTTTCATATAAAATGAAATCAGTTTTTCAGTAGCGTTTGGTACTATTGCTTTATTTATGTAAAAATCTATTACCTGACTGATTCCACATAATTCAGTAATATACATCATCGGCGGCTTGATTGATATCTTAGGGTCATGCTTGAGAGGGTCTACACCCTGTTTTAATACAGCTTGGATAATATCTTTTTTTTCTGCGGCTATTGCTATGTGCAAAAGTGAAAACCTGTTAGAAGATAGATAGTTGTATGCTTGGCTTTTGTTCATGATTGCTAAGGTAATATCACGGCTATCGTGGTAAATAGACTGATTTTGAACTATAGAGCCCACTAAATTACTTTCACCACCACTAAATTTATGAGGCAGATATATATCAAGTGTATGATTACCACCTGGTAAAGTAAGCCATGTGTTCAAATTTTTTTTAATAAGTATACTTTCTCTATCCCAAAGATATGTTATCTCGTCCTTTGCATTGGTATTTTCAATAGCCTCTATTATGATATCTACAAAATCATAATTTTCTTTCTTTACTTTTCTTCTCAATACCCTTTCTTTATTTTGATCATTATATATTTTCGTCGCAAGGATTTTTAGGTAATCCTCATAACTTATCTCTTTGTGTTTTCCAAAATTATTTCCAATATATTCTATTAAATCGGTCATATGTTTGTTATTTTCTAATATCTTATTTCTAAGTCTTTCATATTCTTCGGGTTTCTTTTTACCTTTCAAATTTATTTTGATGTTACTTTCACTAAGGGACATCTTAACCTCAGTAAGAGACCTAATAAAATCAGATGTATCTATCTCAATTACATCTCTGCCAGACGATACTATATTTTGTTTATAATGATCTGTTTTTGCTAGTTCAAAAAGCTTTTCTTTTTGTTCTATAGATAATCCTATATCACTATTGCTTTTGAGAAGATAATCTTCTCCAACATGCTTGCTTAATATTTTAATTGTCTCCATGTTTTTTTCTGCCGCCAGATGTATTGGTTTTCGAGATATTACGAGAAAGAATGTATTGTAATTTATGTGTGTGCTCTTTTTCTGAAAATCCACATAATTATACCAATCGGTTACATCTACTTTCTCATCTATTTTATCTTTCAATCCATGTACATTTTCTAGAAGCTCATCAAGCAACTCGCTGCTAGCATTAGAGAGCAGTAATGCTTGTATGAGAAAATCTTGCTGTTCAAGTATCGAATATATGTATGTCTTATCTTTAAGATATAAATCATCAAAATCTTCATTTTTAGCA
>CACBGS010000013.1 GCA_902538855.1 uncultured Coxiella sp. | reverse complement strand
AAATTTTATAATGTGTCTTATCTGTTATGCCTTTGTACAATATATCATGTCATGTTCACTAGACGCACTTGCTAAACTACCAAAATATATTACTAGGGCTGCACAAGGAATTATCATTTTGCTAGAATACTTTTATGGTAGCCTGGTTTTTTCTAAAAGTTTTGCTGGTGCTGAAACGTACTGGAGCATGATTGCTCTTAATATATTTTTGTGTACACGAGATGTACTTAAGCAAGCTGGCGTATTGGTAATAGAGCTCTTAAAAAATATTAGCCAAGGGGTTAGATCTTTATTTAATATCAATGTAAATATCAGTGCACTGTTTTCGAAAAAGCATAATTGCAGTACTGTAAAGCCTGTTAAGAAGTCTAATACTTATCTCGGATCTTCTTTATTGAATATGAGGCAATTTGCTTTTGCCTGTTGGTTTAAACATGAGCCATCAGAGAACACATCCCAACCGCAATGTAAGCCAACTGTATAATTAGCAGTATTCCTACGCTCAATATCAGCTATGGCTACATTGTCTTTAGTCGTGGTTAGGATTGATATTTATTATGGCGTATGAGCTGAAGAGTCGCTATCCCCTGTGTAAATAGGCCATCGTTGCACACTTTCCATAACAGTACCTTTAGGTCCAAGAGTTAGCTTAACATTAGGAAATTCTGATTCACTTTTCACAGCAACTTTTATCTTGTTGTTCACTGGATCATGTTTAGCTATAATGTATTTTTGCTCATACCTACCTAACTTACCAGTAGATATCAATGAATTAATATGACTTTTGATATCCTCAACTGAACTTAAGAATTCTCCGTAATTAAATGAATTAATATCTCTTTTGATAGTCTCTGCTGCACTTAAGAATTTTTCGTAATCAAATGAATTGATATTTCTTTTGATTAACTTTGCTGCGCTTGTGCAATTATCAATAAATTCAAGTGCTATTTCTTTTATGTTTTTATCTTTCATGTTATTCCTTAATTATAATAATGTAACTATTATGGAGTATTATCAGCACCTGTCAAGTCAATATGCTTATTTTAGTTATTACTCTGCATTAACTAATATAGGCATAAGAATTATAATCAACCCATTTATTCACTCCAGTTATTTTTTTATTGATACCAATGTTAGTATTATTAAACAGATACTTGCAGGTAATGTACTGCATAGTAGATCATATTATAATTATTTTTTAGATAGCCTTAGTTAATATACTACTTCTTAATATTTTTTTCATCCTGAAATGATTTTTACCAAAGTTTGTGCTAGTATGAGCTGTTATCTTATATATATGCATCATGTTAAAAATATTTACTTTTACCAGAGCAATCATCCACGAGATTTTAGTTACATTTCTTCCTATATCCGCTATATTTGGTTTTGGTTATAGTTTTGCTCAATTGTACTCTTATGCTTTTACTAGTGATAGCGACCTTGGCAAGGTCAGTCCCAGTACACAAAGCAAACATCATGTTCATGAGCCGCCTGTTGTTTACTATTTTTTGGCAATTATTAGCGCATTACTTGTTGGCTTGAATTGTTTTGTCGTAGCTCTTAATTATATGCTATCTCATCATGTTAATCTTTTTTTAGCAAGTGCTTGCGGCGTTGCTGGCATGGTACTCAATACCGCGCTTTTTTGGCGTGGCGGCCCTAAAAAGCTATACAATTTTTGTAAGGGATTACCAGGATCTTTGTATAGCCATAAAACACTCAGCGCACTTTGTGGTGGATTATGTATGGGAGCTCTAACTTTTGATGCTTACTTAAGTCAATATGCCACTATGAGTGCTTGGTGGCAATCTATGCTGCCCTGCTATTCAGTTGCTACTGTTTTTAGTGTTGCTAATGCGCTTTCTAATTTCGTCTTATTTTACGATGATGACTCAGAAGATCTCCAAACACCTAAAAAACCTATTCATTATTCTGCTACTTTATCTTCTGGCCTTCAAAGTAGTGTTTATACCTTTTTAAATTATACTTGTGTATACAGCTTGTTTTCTTTATTGATGCCAGCTTATGCCACATTTAACAATATTGCTAGCATGGTTCTCGCATCAGGGCTTTTAGTTAGCGAATGTAAGTTTAATTATAGCGTTCTAAGTGAAGCAAAGTCTGATAGCCCAACGCTAAGTTTACTAAGCCAGCGAAATTACGCAGCAAAAGCAAAATTCTTTCTACTATGGACGGCTATTACCCTTAATGGATTAGCTAATGGTTGGATAGCTTTAGGCTCTTTTACTGCTATACCTGTTGTATTACAGCTTGCTGTTGTTGCTAATGGAATGTTTGTCTCTATTGCTGTTATGAAAGATAGTATTGATACTATTTTTAATAGTAGTAAAGATGAAAGCGCAGGCATGATGTTGCCTACCGCGTTAGAAAATCGCAAAAAACTTACTCGATATATGTTAAAGACCGCTGCAGGGTGCTTTGTCTTGTTAGACTACTTTTACACCAGCATGCAGTTATCTTGGAGTCTCATCGTAATGGCACTATACGTATCCGTCAAAACATTTTCTGAACCTCTATTTAAAGCGCTATGGCAAGGTGCTAAATCCTTACTTCAGCTCCCACAGCAAATGCTCAGTAAAATTTATCCAAAAATGCAATGTTGTTCTACAAAAAAACTAAATAAACAATCAACCAACTTTCTTGGATCTTCTATTTTAAATATGAAAAAATCAGCTTTTGCACCTTGGTTTCGATCAGGGTTAGCTGATAACTCTACGCAACAACGATGTAAGCCCATAAAATGATTAATTATCCACTTGAACTTCACCCTGACTATGACTGCATTATCTTTGATTGGGATGGTACACTAGCTGACTCTATAGAGCCACTTAGTATCGCATTTAATCAAAGTTGTGATATTCTAGATATACCTCGTCCTGATATTAATTTACTAAAAAAATCTTTTGGTAATCATTCTCCTATAATTTTAAAGCAGCTTCTTAATCAAGATCTTTCTGAAGAAGCTTTTGATGCATTTGTTATAAAATTTGAAACTATTTTTGCTAAGCAATACCGGTCTGTACCTACGATATTACTACCTGGTAGTTATGCTGCACTTGAGCATTTGAAAAACTGTGGATATTATCTTTGCGTTGCTTCAAACGCCCCTAGAGCTGTTCTAGATCAGGGCTTAATTGAAACCAAAGCTTTACAATTGTTTGATTACACTGTATGTGCTGATGAATACCCTCCTAAGCCAGCACCACTAATGTTAGAGAAGGTTTTAATACAAATGCAGTGCGTGCCCAAAAGAACTATAATGGTTGGTGATCACTATAATGATATTATCGCAGCTCTGGAAGCTGATATTATTCCTATAGGGGTACTAAGTGGTAGTCAAGACCGTGAAGGCTTGGCCCATTATCATCCTCGCGCTATTTTAGAAGATGTTACTAAATTGCCTACATGGCTGCATGAGCAATAGTATTGTACTGCTAAATCATCAGACCAAGTACGCTAAAGCTTGCTAAGCCAGCCAGTATACTTCCAGCCATGATTCCGATGTATCCATAACTTTTATTCTCAACTACTGCGATAGGACCTGGTTTTAAAATATTAAGCAATTTGAATACTATAAAGCCCCAAAAAACCCTTTTGATACTGAGAGGTATAAACATAAATGTAAACATCATACCTACCACTTCATCACAAACTATTTTTTTACGGCCGCTCTCTTCAAGCTTTCTGTAAGTAGCACAACAACTTACAAATGACAGTATAGTCCAAGATAAAATCCAAAATATTGCCAAGGATTTATTCATATGACTGGTAGGAAATACTAATATAATACCTATGATACATGATGATGCGCCTTGTAATTGTGGTATATCACCAAGCCCTAACCCAAGACTCCACCAGTCTAACCAACTTAATTTAACTTGCTGTTCCATCTATGCTCTTATGTACCTTATCTAATACGCCATTGACAAACTTATAGCCTTCGTCAGCACCGTACTTTTTTGCTAACTCAATTGCTTCATTGATTACAACTTTTTCAGGAGTATCTGGGTGATATACTAGTTCAGCTGTCGCTAGTGTCAAAATTGACATTTCCACATCTGTGGTATTTGCTTTAGAACGTATTGATACTGCTGGATCAATGATACATATTATTTCAGCATAGTTTTCTGTAATACTTTGTATAAGTGATTGTGCGTAGCTGGTATCAATGCTTTTTTCTTCATAATCTTTCATAATAAGCGCTAAACTTTCATTTAGTGGTGTTTGCGATAATTTTGACGCATACACAGCCTTGAAAACACAGTCTCTGGCCATGGTCCGTTTGGCTACTTTCTTGCTACTCATAACTCTTCTTCCTTCTCTTTTTTATTCATTATATCATTATTTTCTAAATCAGTCACCACATTACGAAATGACTCTACTGAATTAAAACTCTGATAGACTGATGCAAATCTAACATATGCAACTGCATCTGTTTCTTTTAGCAGTGCCATTACAATATATCCTATTTTTTCTGTTGTTATTTCCTCACTTTGGGCCTCTTGACTTATTCTTTCTAATATAGCTGTTAGTAAGTTTTCTACTTGCTCTGTTGGTAAGGTGCGCTTTTCTAATGCCAGCATCAAACCTCTTCTTAATTTTGAGGTGAGAAACTGACATCTACGACCATCTTTTTTAATCACTCTCGGTAGGCGCAGCTCGACATATTCTCTCGTGGTAAATCTATATTGACATGATTGGCATATGCGCCGCCTTCTTATAGTATTTGAACCAGATACATAACGAGAATCTAATACCTTGGTGTCTAATGCCTTGCATTGTGGACACCACATTTTTATGCCTCAACCAAATTGCTATACAGTGGGTGTTGTTTAGTTAAGGATTTTACTTGTGCAGCAATGTTAGCCTGCGACTCTTTATTACCTATGTTATCTATAGCCTCAACCATTAGCAACGCTAGTTCTTTTGCTTGTTTTGCTGCTAGGCCACGTGTAGTGATAGCACAAGTCCCTATACGAATTCCGCTTGTTACAAAAGGCGATTGCTTGTCTCCAGGAATAGTGTTTTTATTCACTAATAACCCTATACCTGCAAGCCAGGCCTCAACATCTTTTCCAGTAAGGTTTTTATCATCTAGTTTTACAATGAATAAGTGCGACTCGGTTTTAGATGAAACAATCTTAAAGCCACAACTCATAAAACATTCGGCCATAACTCTAGCATTATCTATTACTTGTTGTTGATACTTTACAAATTCTGGCTGTAGTGCTTCATGGAATGCTACCGCTTTTGCCGCTATACTCATCATCATTGGGCCACCTTGTAGCCCAGGAAATATTGCTTTATCAATTTTTTTTGCTAATTCTTCATTTTTCGGCACCATAATCATGCCCCCTCTAGGCCCGCGTAATGACTTATGAGTGGTTGTGGTAATAATATCAGCGTATTCTACAGGCGATGGGTATAGACCAGCAGATACTAACCCTGCTATGTGAGCAATATCTGTAAGCAGCATAGCACCACAGCTGTCTGCAATCTCTCTAAAGCGCTGCCAATCAATTACTGGGGAATATGCGGAATAACCTGCAATAATAAGTTTAGGCCTATGTTTTTGTGCTAAGTCGTAGACAGCATCATAATCAATATGCTCGGTTTTAGGATTTAATGTATATGGGTGACAGTGGTATCTTTGTCCAGATATATTAACTTTACAACCGTGTGATAAATGCCCACCGTCGTTGAGCTTAAGTCCTAAAAAGCAATCCTCTGGCGTTAAGACTGCCTGAAAAACTGCCAAGTTAGCCTGTGAGCCTGAGTGTGGCTGTACATTTACATAGTCTACACCAAAGAGCTTTTTCGCTCTATCAATGGCTAAGTTCTCTATTTTATCAACCACTTCACAGCCCGCATAATACCTTTTAGCAGGATATCCTTCTGCATATTTGTTTGTGGCAACACTACCTTGTGCTTGCATGACTGCTTCGCTGCAATAGTTTTCAGAGGCTATTAATGAGAAACTATCTTGCTGTCGTTCTAACTCTTCACTTAATAATGTGAATAAGGCTTTGTCTTGCATGTTATCCCCCTCTGTATATTTTAGTTAATACTATCAGAAGAATATTATCTGTGCAAAACATATTGTACTATATATTCCCACAGCTCCTTTTTTAGATTTGCACTTTGCCTTATTTCTCTTATTGTAGGCATAAATACCCATGAAATATTGTTGTTCCTTGCTTTGTAGTGGACGTATAATTCAGTCTTTTTATCTAATCTACCAGTAAAGCAGCATATACTATTGTTTGTTTTAAAAATATTATCATGTTGCCCTGAAGTTTTTTTAATTTGTACCTGCATTGCCAAAACAATATCTTTAAAAAGCTGCATCTCTGTTTGATCTAATTGTTGCGTTAAAATGTAGTCATAGATGTTACTATCTATAACTTCCCAGCTAAGTGTATTATCTTGCTCAATTGGTACGTAGCTGTCGGTTAATATACTTTTCAGTACTATGCTTATCTCTTCATGCTTTAACATTGTCTTTTAACCAAAGTTTTGTCGCTCTATGGTAGATATCTTTTTCAAGTATCATATCAGCCTTAGACTTATAAGGGAGAATGTTCTCATGTAAATTTTTTATATTTATATTTTGCCATACCTCTCTCAGTTTGCTACTTACTTTTTCTTTTGTTAGTAGACTAAAAGGATAATAGAAACTGTTACTATCTTGCCTAGCCTCTTGAATATAATTGTGTATTCTGTTTTCAAACCATGTAAATAGCGCTTGCTCATTTGCATCTATATATATGCATAAGTCAATGTAATCCATTACATTACTATTTAAGATATTTAATCCCTCTAATATAATAATATCATTATTTACATGCCATAATTTTTGATTGTCTAAAATATCATAAACCTTATGGCAATACTCAGGTGTAGCTATTTTTTCATCGCCAAGACTTAACCTGTGTAAGGTATTTATTAGCTCTTCAGTGTTATAACTTTGTGGGAAGCCTTTTTTATTCTCTATTTTTTTTGCGGCTAATTGCTTATTATTAAGTAAAAAGTTATCTGTGCTGATTACACTCACAGTAGGTGTTTGCGTTTGTGCTTGGATAGCATGTTTTAAAAACCTTGCTGTGGTGGTCTTACCTGAGGCAACACTACCGGTTATTGCAACAAAATAAGGGCTTTGTGTCTTACTCTTACAATCCCTAGTTTGTTTATTGTAATGCCAAAGCTTTATAATATGCTGGGCAAGTGGGGTATAAGTTCTATACTGTTCTTGTTGTTCAATAACCATATTTTCGTGGTTTTTAGCAACGAAGGAATGGCCTAGTTCTGGCATCGTGCTGATGACATGTTGATACCACTGCTCTATTGTCACTGGATAGTAACTTTGTTGCAATTTATACTCTCTATGCTTACTTAGATTATTTTGATTGTAACAGAGACTGTGTCTGTTTTGTAATGTTTTTATCAATAGATCTATTTTGTAGTTTTTAGTTCATTAAAAAAACTATTTTGATTTATTGTTTAATACTAGGATCTTAGTATTTACTCGTAGCGATTTTTAATAACTGTACAATTACTGATAGTATTAATACATGTATTATCTTAATATTAATAGTCTATATAACCCTAAGAATCGTTGTCACATCAAGTAAAGCAGTATAGAATATTAGCTTTGCATGGGCTTTGTTAAGGACAATGGTTTGTCAATAATATACCTATTACTTCTGTTTATAACCAACTACGTTTATGCCAACACTGCTGAGACTAAGGTTGATTTTATTTTTGGGGAAGAAATACCACAAGATGTGGCTAATAACGGCCGCCTAACTCTTGATAATTATCTTTCTCGATATCCTGCACCAGTTAGCGACGATCAGATTAAAAGTTTGCAGAAAAACATTCCTCATCTGATGCGCCAGGCTGCAGAGCCATTTGGGTATTTTGATTGTGTCTGCAAAAGTAGTATTGTAAAAAAAGAATCCTGGCAAGTTACCATTCATTGTAAAATGCCAAATGTGAGCACTATCTCAGATATTAGTGTTCAAGTACAAGGGCCTGGTAAAGCAGCTATCGAGGCAGACCTTGCTAAAAACCCTATTACCATACAACCTAATAGTATCTTCTCTACGCTAAAGTACGAGCAAGCAAAGCAATACCTGCTTTTATTGGCCTATAAGAAAGGCTTTATGGATGCAAATACCGACGGCTCAAAAATTATCATAAAACCCGAAAAACATCGTGCACAATTATTTTTTAAACTAAATACTGGATATGCATATAGCTTCGGACCGATAAGTTTTTCTAATATGTCATATAATGGTGACTATTTAAGAGGCATGGCACCTTTTAAACAGGATGACCATTATACACAAGAACAACTTTTTTTGTATCAGCAAGAACTTATGGCCTCTAATTTATTTGAGTCTGTATCTATCAAACCCAGATTTACAGCACACAATGAGTCTAAGTATGTACCTGTTTATGTTGAATACAAACCTATATATAAGTTTCAAAGACGTGGTGCTATTAGCTATAATACCGATACGCAGGTAAACCTTATGTTGGGTTTACGTAGAAATCGTATTGGTGATCGTGGTCAATACTCAACACATGAGCTTAGTAAAGAGAACGTTTTTGGTAAATATGGTACTCTACGTTTAAGTAATACTTTCATAATACCCAATACGCACCCTACTAAGGATTATTCTTATATCGATCTAACGTATACCGACCAGCGTATTAACTATGCAATGAATAGCATTAGTGAGGAGAAGTCTATCAATTTAATTGTTGGCCAAAGTAATATCACAAGTTTCACTGATGATAGATATAGCTTTATGCGCAATTATGGCCTAAATCTTTTTAGCGCCTGGAATACGCCTATTGTTAACAATATCAGCGGTGCCCGTGAATATAATGCATGGCTTTACCCAAGTATAAAACAAAATTACTACTATTTTGACCGCCCATCAAATAGGAAATACAACCTATCTTTAGATAGTGCTTTTAACCACAGATTTTTAAAAGTCACTCTATCACAAAATTTATTTTTACCCTTCTCACAATCTAATCGTTTGCTTTTTAATAATACCATGGGCTTTATTACTACAAAAAACTACCTTGATTTGCCAAAATCTTGGAGCTTTTTAACTGGTGGTAATACCAGTGTCCGTGGCTTTGCTTATGATAGTATTGGCGCTAGTAGTGATGATAGTAATTTTAATAAAGTTTTATTTGAAAACTCTATTGAACACCAGTTACGCCTGTACCAGAATTTTTTTCTGATAGAATACTATGATGTTGGTAAGGCTTCGAAACGTATATTGACTGATGATTACTATCAATCTATTGGTAGTGGAGTCATTTGGGAATCTCCTTTCGGGATAATTGAGCTTAGCATTGCTAAACGCCTGAATGAACTTGCGACTTCTAGACCAAGCAAATCTGCTCCTTGTAATAGCTGCAGGTATATTTTAGCATTTAAGAATAAAATTCATTAAGGCCAGCTTCATGATAAAATCATATCTAACAGATTATTACAAAATTCTAGGATTAGCGTTCAAAACTCTATTAAGCCTAATAACTACTTTATTACTTTTTACTATCGTTCTCTCATCTACTACTTTTGGCTTGCGCTTGACTCTTCATTTCCTCGCAAATCAGCAAGCACATAAAATTGTTTACACTAATATTCAAGGTAGTATTTTAAGTAAAGTATCAATTGATAAGATTGTTATTGATGATAATATGCAACTTAATGGTGTTCACATGAATTGGAGATCACTATCAGCTTTAGCAACGACCATATCTGTGAAAAGTGCTACTATTACTAATGCGCAAGCCTTCAAAGACTGGCCTTTTTTGCACAAATTTATTAACAAAGATTTCTTAGCTGTAGAGCACATTTTAATCAACCCACCTAATTTAAATAGTGATTACAATACCTGGTCTATTAATTTACGTTACTGTTCACAGGATTATAAAGTCAGCATTACTCCTAGTGACACTGGCTTTGATGGAGAAATTCTTAGTAGTAAATCTGAGCTGGTTAAATTTCATAAGGATTTGTTCAATTATAGCATTGATGGAAGCTTAATAATGCTCGAATCGATTTATCAGTTACAAGTAAAACTTGATTTTAGCAAGGATATTCCTCTTGGAGATATTCGCATCTCAAATAATGATAGCAATATTCAATCTTGTATATTTATTAGTCAGGACAATGAAGTCGCCTGGCAAACCTCTGTAAAAACACCTAGCTTAGAACTTGTATCTGATGGTATAAAAAATGAGAAAATCCGCGGACAAGTTAGGGCTTCTGGTTCATACTTAGAAGCAGGAGATATTCGTTTAAAACACTGGCGTATTGACAGCTTATTCGATGAAAGTCTAGATACAGCGTTTTATGTAAGATTAACTGCAAAAAATATACAACTACCAGATTTACAAGTTGATGACATCCTTATTAAGTATCAGCAAAAAAACACTGACTTTTCAAACCCCTCTTTCCTCTTGGACATTAATAATAAAAATATGTTTTATAGAAATGAATTTTTTCTTGATCAATTATATACCCATATCAACCGTAATGATAATTTGTTAACACTGCACTTTGAAAATAATCGTGCTAATCCATTTTCTATGGATTGGACTGCTGTTAAGCAAAGTAATAAGACTTGGAAAGCTAAACCATCCCAGCTCAGGATTGGCTCTGAATCAAAATCTCATGTAATTAGTCTCTTTCCCGAGATGATGCTTAAGTACACAGATGACCATCTAAGCTTAAGATCGATTGCAAAAGATCAATCTTTTCCTTTGGCAGTCAATCTAATTTATTATTTTGGTTCTAGTTTTTGGAGTGAAATACAGTTAAAAAATCTACCTATTGATTTTATCCCATTGGCTTTATTAAATACGGTTGACATATATCCAACTGGTTTTGAAGGTATAGCCAATGGTAATCTAGTAGTATCAAAACCTTCTAGTACTCAGCAATTTATACTAGATGGGCAAATGCAACTCAATGTTCAACGCGGTAATCTACAGCAAATATTACCAGATCTACCTCTAGCATCTGATTTAACAATAACCAACTCAATTATTCAATTAAACTTTAAAGACAATACTATCTCACTTAGCTCAGATGCTAATGTTAATAAGGGCAAGTTATTACTCGAAGGCAGTATTCTAGTCAGCCCGATAAACCCACAGTATAATTTTAACTTGAAAGGCAAAAAGATAGTATTTGATCAACCACATGATGGCTTTATTACATTAAATACTGAACTTGATATTAGCCATCAAGATTCCATTACTGATATTTCTGGCCAAGTAGATATTATTGATGCTTCTTATCATAATCAACGCTGGCAAACTGCACTAAAGTTACCTGAAGAAACAACTATACAACAAGACAACCTATCTAGTGCATCTGCGTTATCTCATAGCCGTTATAATCTAAAAATAGATTTTGGTAAAAATACTTACATCCATGCATATGGCTTTCACGGCCAATTGCAAGGCGATTTATCACTTACACAAAAAGCTAATGATCAACGCTTTCTTGCTGAGGGCTCTATGTATATGAATGATGCAATACTACTTATCTATGGACAACAGTTACCTCTTGCACACTGCCGCTTAAACTGGTATCAGTCTCATTTAAATAAACCTCATGTTGATATGCTTATTAAGAAAAAGAGTGGCGCCGTCTCTTCTCTTGGGGCCTCACAGGAGTATGGCATTGATATACATGGGAATATAGACGAGCTGAAAGTAAACTTTTATGCTTCGCCAAGAGAAATGACACATGCTGAGATACTCACACATCTATTGTTAGATAAGCAACAGTACCACCGAGAGTATACTGAATCTATAGATTCCCTTTTACAAGAACTTAATTATCATGAATTAGGTGGTCATGATCTTAGTATTATTCTTGATGTTTTGGCATCATTAAAACGTGCACTTTTTTTCGATAGAATTGAATTGTCGAACAGTACTATTGGTGACGACCAGTCAAGGAAGCAATATGATGAGATGGAAGTCTTACTAACACGTATGTTAAATGAGCGTTTTGCTTTAAGTTTACGCCTTAATAGCTCAGATCCAAGTAAAAACCAGTTTGGCTTCGACGCTTTGCTCTCTGATAAACTTAAATTACGTAGTTATTTCGCGCAAAACCCTTCCACGTTGAATTTTGAGCTATACTATCAAAATAATCAGTGATAAAGTTCTACTCTGAATTGCTATTGTAGTCTTTTACTGCATTTGTAACAGCGTGTTTTGCTGCATCTAGCTGCTCCCAGCCATCTACTTTTACCCATTTACCCTTTTCCAGATCTTTGTAATGGTTAAAAAAGTGTTCTATTGTTTTTAATAATGCTTCCGGTAGATCACTTACTGAGTTAATATTGTCATATAATGGCGTTAACTTCTGAATAGGTACTGCAACAAGTTTATGGTCAAGACCAGCCTCATCTGTCATTGCTAACATGCCTAATGGGCGACAAGCTATTACTGCGCCTGCTTGTACTGGGTATGGTGTTATCACTAGCACGTCTAGTGGATCACCATCATCACAAAGTGTTTTAGGGACATAACCATAATTACAAGGATATATCATTGAAGTTTGCAGAAACCTATCTACAGTTAACATATTGTTTTCTTTTGAAACCTCGTATTTTACTGGCTTATCTGACGCACTGATTTCGATTACAACATTAAAATTTTCAGGTGGATTATCACCAGCTGGTATATCTATATATGACATTTGTTTTATCTCCTTTTGTTAGAAATTCTTTTTGTATAATCTCAGCTACTGCTCGTTACTTTCATCGATAAACTGAAAAATACTTTTTGGATCACCCAAGAAAGCATCTTGGATAAGCTTTTCATTTGGGTCACATGCATATTGACTAAAATCTGAGACCCCGTGTTCGCGCAAATATTCTTCATCGACAAAGAAATTACCTGTAACTTCTCCTGATTTTTGCTGTGCAATAATGTAAGCTGCATCTGCCATGATAGTATCTTTTCTACAGTTTTTAGGTTCTACTGGCAGTAGATTTCTAACAGCAGCAGTGTCGATAGCTGTTCTTGGCCATAGAGAGTTTACTGCTATATTTTGCGCTTTGTATGCCGCTGACATACCTAAAGTACTCATGCTCATAAGGTATTTTGATTGGGTATAAGCTACATGTGATTTAAACCAGCCTGGCATAAGATTAATAGGTGGTGATATATTTATTATGTGCGGGTTATCTGAATTTTTTAGATGCTGCTGACAAAGTGTACTACACAAGTACGTACCTCTGCCATTAATTTGATGCATTAAATCATACTGCTTCATTTGTAAGACTTCAGGCCCAAGAAGAAATATTGCACTTGCATTGTTTATTAATACGTCAATACCTCCAAAGGTTTCCATTATTTTACTGATTGCATTTGATACTTGATCGTCAAAGCGTATATCTGCTTGTATTGGTAATGCGTTACCACCTACTTCTTCTATCTCACTTGCAGCGGTGTAAATAGTTCCAGGCAGCTTAGGGTGTGGCTCTGCAGTTTTTGCAAGGATGGCAACATTTGCCCCATCTTTTGCAAAGCGCTTGGCAATAGCTAGGCCTATGCCTCTTGAGCCCCCAGTTATAACTATTGTCTTATCTTTAAATATACCCATTAGTTCACTTAAATGGCTAGGTAAGTGGGGATTATATACTATCTTTTGATGAAATACAAAACCTAGGACATTTTCAATTTAATTAACATTTAATCATTGTATTAGACTGCATTATACTTATGCTGTTTAATTGTATACTGTGATTGCCTTCATGCACTTAATAGCTTGTTTATAATTCTACTAGTTATTTCCTCATCAATAGCAGTGCACGTAGTAATTAGCGTTGGTTTATGCTATAATAATCCTATATTATATGTACCTGGGGGCCAATTATGCCATCGTTTGATATTGTTTCTTGTGTGGATCACCACGAATTGTCGAATGCTGTTGATCAGGTTACTAGAGAGATTGCTAATCGATTTGACTTTAAAGGCACCAGTGCAGCTCTTGAACAAAACCAACTAGAGCTTACTATTTTTGGGGATAATGATTTTCAACTTAAGCAAGTACAAGATATTTTATTACAAAAATCTGCAAAAAGAGGTATTGATTCCATGTGCTTTGACTTTGCTGACCCACAACAACATCATGCTAATGTTAAGCAGCGTGTAGCTGTTAAAGAGGGAATTGATACTGATTTTGGTAAAAAGATCACAAAAATGATTAAGGAAAAGAAGTTTAAAGTACAAGCAAGTATACAGGGAGATCAAGTACGTGTAACTGGTAAGAAACGTGATGATCTACAAGAAGTCATCAGCTTTCTAAAGCAAACCCAAATGTCGCAACCACTGCAATACCAGAATTTTAGAGACTAATTAATTTGCGTGGCCAAATAGACCCTGCGTACCAATACTTTTGTTGTGCAAAAGAAGCAGTATTACTTGATGAACCTGTACAACAGCAAGATAGTGACTATATGCAGCAAACTTTAGCTTTTCTTCGTGCTAATACTGCCAATCATGAGGAGGTCCCTATTGCAGCTATTATAGTACATCCTGAGCATGGTATAATCGCCAAGCAATGCAATAGCAATATCAGCCATTGTGATCCTACAGCTCATGCAGAAATTAACGCGCTACGAGAAGCAGGCACCTTTTTAAATAACTACCGGCTGTGTGGATGCACAATCTATATTACTTTAGAACCCTGTATGATGTGTTTTTATGCCTTGATGCATGCAAGGATAGCGCGTATTGTTTTTTCTTGCTCTGATAATCGTGTTGGTGTGTTATCAAAAAGCCTATACCTAGACTCTCATGCACAGCATAACCACCATTTTTCTTGGAGTGGCGGCATACTTATGTCGCAAACCCAACCGCTACTGCAGCAGTTTTTTCTACAGCGCCGTTAAAGCATCATTCTTTAGGTGATACGTTTAATGTGAAATGCATAAATTGCTCACGGATACGTTTGTTATCTGGCAGTGGTAATGGCTGAGCTTTATATATTGTATTCACCGCAATTCTATCGTTTAGCGGACTTCCTGATGAGTTGATTATCTTTACACTTTGTACTTTACCATAGTTGTTTAACATTATTTCAAGTGTTGTCTGCCACTTACTAGTATTACCTTTAGGTTGTAGTAAATACCTTGCTAAGTGATCTACTAAGGTAGCTCTAGCTATCTGTAAATCATATCTATCCTGTGCTAATTGCTTTTGTTGCTCTTGTGCAAGTCTTTGCTTTTGCAATAACTCTTGTTGTTGTTTTTCAAAAGCGATCTTGGCTGCTTGGGCTTTTTTGCGTTCTAGTTCAGCTAATCTTTTTTTCTTTTCTGCAAGTGCTTTAGCTTGCTGCTGTTGTTTTTGTAGTAACTTCTCTTGTGCTAGTCTTTTTTGTTCAAGCTGGTATTGCTGCTGCTTAGCTAATGCTTTTTCTTTTGCCTGTTGCTGCTGCATGGCAAGCTTTTTGCTATTTAGAATTTGCTTTTTATTTGGTGTATTTACTTGTAATTCTTGCTTTTTACTTACAGCTATCATTTTACTAGGTATTGTGTTTGTATCTTTATTTTGTGCTACTGCATCTCCTTTGCTATTTTTTGACTTCAGTGTGATTTTAGTATCAGTTGCGGCAACTTTTTTTTGATTTCCCAAAAAACTTTTTGGAACTTCTTGACTAATATTGACTGTTTCAATAGGAGGCACGACTTGTTTAGCCAAGCTAATCTCAATAGGGATATGTAGTTTTTTAATATCTATTTTTCTCTTTGCTACTGTAACTGAAAACAACAATACAAGTGCTAACAAATGTAGTAGTACTGAGCATAATAAAGCTCGCACAGAACCTGTGCTTTTACCTGCTGATTGTTGCATACTACTCTAAGCTCCAGTTGTAGGTAATAGCTAAAGGCGCATGGTCAGAAAACACTGGTTGCGGGGTTATTTGCGCATGCACTATATGTGAAGAAAGCTCTTTATTAACAACCTGATAATCAATACGCCAGCCTACATTTTTTGTTCTTGCTTGTGCTCTATATGACCACCAGGTGTACTGAGAATCTTCTTGATTTACTACTCTAAAAGCATCTGTCCAATTATGATTAAACACTTTATCTAACCATGCTCGCTCTTCTGGAAGAAAACCGGAATTTTTTTGGTTTTGCTTCCAATTCTTCAAATCTATTGGTTTATGAGCAATATTCCAATCTCCACAAATAATTGTAGGCTTATCTTCCCATTTTCCATTCAGAAAATTCTCATAAAAACGATCTAGCAACTCCATTTTAATTTGCTGCCTAGGGTCACCACTTGTTCCTGAAGGCAGGTATAGTGATACCACACGTAAATTATTATACTCTACGGCAATATAGCGTCCCTCATCGTCCATTACCGTATCATCAGTTTGAGTTTGTATTAAATCTGGTTTGTGCTTGGTATAAATTGCTACTCCAGAATAACCTTTTTTAATTGCTGAAGCATAGTAACGATGATAGCTATCTACATCAAATATTTCTTGTGCCATTATCTGTTGGTCTGCTTTTGTTTCTTGTAAGCATATAAAATCTGGATTTTGCTCTTGGCACCATTGAAAAAAACCTTTCTTAAGTGCTGCTCTGATCCCATTTAAATTGCAAGTTATTACTTTTAGCTGATCTGTGCTCATAATTACATTGTTACCCTTTTCTTTAGCATAACAGAGCCAACCACTGTGCTCAATATATGATTTATTCTGATTATTTAAATTTTATGAGGTATATGTGTGGCTTTTGTGCTCTAACTGTTGACATCATTTTGTGCATCAAGGATATTATAATCAGACTATAAATGGAGTGATGAGGATGCTTTTGCGAAGATGTGATAGAGTTTTACTTTTTATTACCAGCTGCGGGCTGCTTTTTGGTTGTAGTGACCCTAATGTATCAAATAAAGATTTAGGCCGATTGGTTGGTGGTATAGCTGGTGCTAGTATTGGTAATAGTGCTACCAATAATAAAACTCTTGGCACAGTTGTTGGTGCTTTAGCAGGAAGCTATATTGGTGGTGAGATTGGTAAAGATATAGATCGTAAAAACCAAGAACGTGTTGCTTGGGTGCTTGAGAATAAGCCATCTAAGGATGTTGTTGCCTGGCAAGATCCTGATAAAAATCAGAGCTACCAAGTAGTACCAGAACCTTCTTTTAGGAAAGGTGGTAAAATATGTCGCCCCTTCACTTTAACTATTTATGATGGTAACACCAAAAGAGTGAAGAATGGCATTGCATGTCGAGTAGAAGGCAAGAAATGGGTTATAGAAGATTAATATATTGGAGTAAATATGAAACACGATCCTGAAAATACTCTGGTGATGGAGATTAATGATAAGAAGGTTTATATTGAGCTTTTTCCTGATCATGCTCCAAATCACGTTGAGAGAATTAAATTATTGGCTGGTGAGCAGTTTTACGATAACTGCCCTTTTCATAGAGTGATAGATGGCTTTATGGCACAAACTGGTGATGGTAAAAATCAAGACGGTACAGGCGGTTCAGATTACCCTGACCTTAAAGCTGAATTTAACGATGTTGCTCATGAAAGAGGGGTGGTATCTATGGCACGGGCTGCTTCAGTAGATTCTGCCAATAGTCAGTTTTTTATCTGCTTTGATAGCCACCCTCATCTCGACGGCCAATATACAGTTTTTGGTAAAGTTAGTGAAGGCATGTCAACTATTGATGCTATTAAAAAAGCTAATCCTGGCCAAGACATGGTTGCAGTGCCAGATGTAATATCCAAAGCATATCTACTGGCTGATGCTTAATGTATTGGTAAGCAGCTTTTATGAAAATTGCAATTATTGGATCTGACTTCTCGGCGCTATTGTGTGCTTGGTTGTTAAGAAATACCGCTGAAGTTGTAATAATACAGGAAGATAACACTTTACAGGGCTATAGCCCAAGCTTTCGTTCAAATGATTTAACTAGCCTAGCTGATATTGATCATAATTTATTTGTATATGATAGCAGAATATCTGCAAGCACTATTAAACTTTTGCAGCATTTAGGCCTATCTAGCCATAAACTTGATTTAAAGTATGACTTTGCGTTAGAGGGTAATAGGAATCTTGTAAGTGGTCGCTGTTTACTTCCCGTGGATTCTGTTTGGTATAAAAATATTTTTCGGCAGCTTTCAGAATGGCAACGCTTGATTACCTTGCCTAAGTCTTTATCAACTTTTCAGTCTGGTTTCGCAGATGCCTGCCTTAGTCAATTTTTAGGCTCAGCTTATTTTGTGTCAAATAATGGATCATCAGCTTTAAATATTGACGATAGCGCTATGCAAACGTCATCTAGGCAAAACTTTGCCCTTGAACAAAGATTATCCCCTATGCAACATTGGCATGGCTTGACTCTTGGTAGTAATGGACTTATGCGTAAATTGACGCAACAAGCATCTGCTTGCACCTTATTTTCATCCAAAATTGCGCGTTTTTGTTATAAATCTAAATCTCGTACTAATATACAATTACAATTTACCCATGGGAGCAATCTTAATGTTGACCATGTTATCTTTGCTGATGCATCACAATACAGCCACAGTATAATAGATAAACATGTTGGCTTTGATATATTTAATAATATAGCTTACCGTAAGCATAGCAGCATTTTGCACAGCTGGCCTGGTATAATCTGTCCTCAGGGCACATGTGCTAATAATATGCATTACCATCACTGGCAACAACAATCTCATTTAGGTGTCAGTTATAAAATCAATAATTTACAGAACCTAAATTCAAATAAACCACTATTTTTATCTCATAATACTCTTTTTGAGATCCCTGCTTCTTTTATCATCGATAAGGCTTGTTTTTATTTACCTGTCAATAATAGCCTGACCCGTACTAAGCAACAGCAATTAGCACGATTGCAAGGCATGCACAATATATGGTTTACTGGCAGTGGTTGCGCTAATGCTGATATTGAGTCTCGTGTTTTACAAGCAACACAGATTTGTCATGATTTAGGTGCTAATGTTGACTATCTAGTATCATAATATATGTATCCGAAAGCTAAATTAGAAACACTATTGTTGCAATATAAAATACCTAAAATCAAATTAATTTTACCTGATGATAGCTTTTGCTTGCACTCATGGCATGGTCCGGATAAGCCTATTACCGTTTATATACGACAGTGGCAGATAATAGATTTTTTTATTAAGGGTGATGCTAATGCTTTAATAGAAAGCTATATTAATCAAATTTGGCATACTGATCAGCTATATATGCTTATGCTATCAATACTTAACTCTTCTTTTTGTCATCTACGTTTTTCAAAAAGCATATTATCCGGTGTGAGTACATACTATGGTAATATCATTAGCTCACTTGCTAATTTTAATACAGACCCCTCTTTGCTTAAGCAATCGTTGAGTAACCCAGACTTCTCTATGCAATGGCTAGATAGCAGCATGTCCAATAGCGCTGCAATATTTGCTGATAATCCATCTGATCCACTGCACCTTGCACATAGACGTAAATATATGCGGGTGCTGAGTCAAATTGAATCAACTTGCACGCATGAAATACTTGATTTAAATCCTAGCTGGGGTGCATTCGTTGAGTTTTCATTACAGCATAATTTTAATATTAGCGCTTATTGTACTAGTGATGCGCAAATAGAATTTATTAAACGACGCTTGGGTAATCATAATTATATTGCTGACTATAGGTTATTATACTCTGACCAAGAGGCTAAAGATATGCAATATGATGCGGTTATTAGTTTAGAGCATTTACAATATCTTCCTCACCAGCATTGGGATATATATTTTAAAAAAATACATAAAAGCCTGCGTAACCAAGGCCGACTTTTACTGCAGACGCTTAGCGTAGATCCATCTTTTCTTTCTATGAATATTATTTATAATCACTTTTTTCCTGATGCCAAAATCCCCTGTTCTGAAGAACTAGGTCAACTTTTTAGTAAATATTATTTTGAAACTGAGGCATGCTATGCTTTTAGTGATAACTATACCAGGACTTTAAAAGCATGGCTGCTAAACTTCCAAAGCCGACAACAGCACTTACTTGACCTTGGTATTGAGAAGAATACGATTCGTAGTTGGGTGTTTTTCTTATCTCTTGCCTATGCTTGCTGTAGTCGTGGCCTAGTTAAGGTAAATCAATTCACTTTAGTCAAAAAGCCGTCATAATATCCCTAGCTGTAACTTTGCAGCTGCACTCATACTATCTTTACTCCATGGTGGATCGAATGTCAGCTCTACTTCAACATTACCAATCTGCTCAAGGCTTGTTAGTTTTCGTTTTACTTCTTCAATTATTACCGGACCCATCCCACATGCTGGTGCTGTCAAAGTCATTTGCACATGTGCGTTTTGACAGTTTTTTTCATTATCCTGCTGTAGCTTACATTGATAAATCAGCCCTAAATCGACAATATTGACTGGTATTTCAGGATCATAACATCGCTTAAGTTGATACCAGCACTTATCTTCTAATGAAATTTTAGGATCTGATAAAGTTTCGTGTGCGCCTTCTAAAATAGCCTCAAAACCAAGTGCATCTCTATCTTCTCCGAGAATTAATACTAAATTACCTTGAATCTCTACTGTAAAGTTATCTCCTAATGCCTGTGTAATTCTTACTGCAGATCCTGCATTAAGGGATAAAGGATGCCCATGAGGAATCAGTAAGCCTTCACAGTCTCTTTCTAATAGTATTGTTTTCCCACCATATGGACTGTTATGAAACATTTGCGCTCTCTTCTTTATTGAGTAATTCCACACTATCACCACAGCCACAAGCTAATGTTACATTAGGGTTATCAAACACTGCTTTTGTTTCTATGCCTTGCCTTACATAATCTAACTTACTGCCTACTATTCTTGGAATAGTGCTATCTGGAATGTAAATAGCAATATTACCTATATGCTGTAATTGATATTTTTCAGGCACCTCTTTGATAAGTCGAATTTGATACATATAACCAGCACAACCTGCTTTTTCAAGAGCTATTAGTACGCCTATATATGTTTTATCGCTAGCTAGCTGTTTGGCTAGATAGGTTTGTGCCTGCTCTGTAAGAGTCAAAAGCTTGTTCATTAGATTATTCCTTGTCTATGGCATCTTCAAGCGCATGCCACGCGCAGGTTGCGCATTTTACTCGCATAGGATACTGACTTACTCCTTGCATCACTTCTAGCTTACTGGCAGAGATATTGTATTGCGATACATCCTCTCCTTTGACCAGTGATTTAAACCACAGCAACTGCCTTTTAAACTCTTCTTTATCTGCACCCTGTAGTGCTTCTACCATTAACGAGGCTGAAGCCATGCTTATGGCGCAACCGCTACCAGTGAAACTTAATTGAATAATTTTGTTCTGCTTTAATTCACAGTATATTTCAATCTCATCACCACACAATGGATTATAGCAACTATGTTTAACAATATGCTCTTTAGCACCGTAAAACCTTGGGTTCCTGCTATGATCTAGTATCATTTGTTGATAAAGTAGTGTTAAATTATCCATAAAAAACCTTTTTCACTTTATGTAAACCTTTAGCCAATGCCTCTAAGTCTTGATCATTATTATAAAAGGCTAGGGACGCCCTGGTAGTTGCATTGACACCTAAACTCTTCATTAGCGGCATTGTACAATGATGTCCTGCTCTTATCGCCACACCATCACTATCGAGTATGGTTGCAATATCATGTGCATGAATATCTTTCATTGTGAATGAAGCTATTGGTAGCTTATCAGCTGTTTGTCCATATACTTGCACTTCAGGAAACTCTGCTAATACATCTGCTAATGCTTTACTTAAATGCTTTTCGTGTGCAATTATTTGCTCATAACCAACTGTTTTTATGTATTCACAAGCTACTCCAGTAGCAATAGCACCAGCAATATTGGGCGTGCCTGCTTCAAACTTGTACGGTGCTATAGCAAATGAGGTATCATCAAAGCTTACTTTTTCAATCATTCCCCCGCCTGTTTGGTAAGGCTGCATATTATCAAGATGCTTATAGCGCCCATAGAGTACACCTAAACCTGTAGGACCAAAAGTCTTGTGTGCAGAAAATGTATAAAAGTCTGCTCCTAAGTCTTGTACATCAATAGGCATATGCGAGGCTGCCTGCGCTCCGTCAACTAGTACTGGTATATCTAGCGCTTTTGCTTGTTGAATCATTGTTTTCGCCGGGCTTAATGAGCCTAGCACATTAGAGACATGTGAAAACGCAAGCATTTTGGTTTTTTTACTTAGTATTTGCTCTAAGCCATCTATTTTCAAATTACCTTTTTCATCTATGGGGATTATCTTAAGCGATGCACCATGAGCTTTAGCAACCATCTGCCAAGGAACTATGTTTGCATGATGCTCCATCACTGTGAGTACAATATTATCGCCTGGTTGTAATTTTGGTGCTAAAAAAGATTGTGCAACAAGATTAATTGCTTCGGTACATCCTTTTACAAAAACTATCTCTTTGGGTGAACTTGCATTAATAAATGCTGCAAGCCTACTTCTTGCTTGTTCGTACATTACAGTTGAATCTTCACTTAGCTTGTGGATACCTCGATGTACATTGGCATTATGATTTTGATAATATTCAGTTAAAGCATCTATTACAATTTGGGGTTTTTGTGTGGTTGCACCATTATCTAGATAGCTCAGTCTTTTACCATTGCTGAGCTTTTTACAGAGTATGGGAAAGTCTTTTCGATAATCTGCAATGCTTTTCTTTTTAACTATTTTTTCTTTCACTTAAATTACCTTTGTCCAACAAATTAATCCATATATATTATAGCATATTATTAGGAATTCAACAGATATTATAACGAGTGTTTTTTACTTGTGTTTTTAAAAAACTGCTGCGACTTTCCTGCCACTGTACTATCTGCGAGCTTTTTACCTATCTTTTGTTTTAATTTGGTCTTGTTGAGTGCATTATCTAGCTGTAACTTTGGTACTTTGAATATGGATTGTCCTATCAATGTAGCAATATGATATAGCGTGTTCATTAGATAAACTACTGGTGAATATGGCAGTATAAAACTAAATATTGATAATAAAGACGTTGCTGGCATGATTTTACTTTTTTTTATTTTTTTGCCTAGATCAGGCTTATAATGTTCGAGCAAGTTATACGATAGTACAATTATTGCAAAACTGGCAAGACTGGTGGCTGCACCTAAAGCAGTTGCTTTTATTATTGTTAACCATGTGTAGCTCATACCTAATTTTGTGCAACAATAAAGTAGCCAAGCTGGTGTGCTAATATAGCTAGAAAGTATCATATTTTTAAATTCTTTTTCATAGTCACCTGGTATATTTTTTTTCACCATAGGCGCAAATAACTCTCTGCTACAGTGTTGCGCTGCTTTACATGCAACAAAGACGATAAAAGAATTAACTGATATTGCTAAAGTGCTTGTTGCAATAGTATTAGCCACAAGATGTAAATTTGCTAGCATATAAGCATTCATTTCTGGCTGGTAGTAATATGTATTAATTACAAATAGCATCAAACTACTCAGCGCAAAAGGTAGCTGTACAAATTTAGTAATTTGGTTTGGTTTTTTACCTGAAAATAATTCATCTTTATCAGCATGATTTTTCAAAATATCTGGAATTAAATTATCCACACACCATTGCTTCCACTTTGGTGGCGCCTTGGTAAACCACAGATAATTCAATATAAATGTTGGTGTAATTATCGCAAGCATATAGCCAAGTTTAGCCTTAATACCAACCTGGGTGTAGTATAAAAATGCCACGATAGTGGCTGGCATCAGCAATATATAGCCTTTAATAAGATCACTTGTTTTTTGAATTATTTTTAAAACCTGTGAATCTCTATTATTTTGATTTTGCACTCTACTTAAAAGTAGTAAACTGTAAGTTTTTTTAACCATAGATGTAAAAAGTTCGGCGGATACTAATAGCAAAAACGCACAAGTCACTGCAAATGTTTGACCCATGTATACTGATAAATACACCCTTAAGCTTCCAATTAAAGGCGCCCATAATGGCGTAGCTATAAATAATGACGCAGCTAATATTAATAGTATTAGCACAGCATTTATTGACTTTTGTACTATGCTATGGGTGCTCCAATCCTTATTCAATAATATATTTATGTCTATCTTTTTATAACTTATGGCTAGATATGTCATACCAGCACCTATAGCTAGCCCAAAACATCCTGATGCGTAACCTAATGTTGGATACCATATATGTGTGTATAGACCTGTGGTAGCGATAAAGCCAATAGCTACTCTTAGAACTTGTGTTATTAGTACAGTTACAACAAAGGCCCACTTAGACTCTTCCTTAAAATGCATTATAGTAGTAATACTACAGCTGATTGCTGCTAATAACTTTAATCTTGCACCGGCTGCAAATGAAAATATAAGCTCATAAAGAAAACATCCAGCTAATCCTAATGCTATTATGCTATCTTGCTTTTTTGCCTTTATTTTCTCCCAAGCTTTTTTATCTAAATACTGCTCATAGGCCAATGCTAAGGTATAGTAAAAACCGCTAAATCTAATCATATGACTAAAAACAGCGTCTATAGCAGTCAAAGATCCAAAAAACTGGCACCCTAGAGCAATATATAGCAGAGCCAGACTAGCAGTTGTTGCGCATGTAAAAACTATATATCTTGTTGTCTTGTTTTTTATTTCTGGTAGCTCTTGTAGCTGAAATGGTATTGATGCCGTGACTAAATACGCTGTTACTTGGTTGACTAAATAACCGAAAATATATATGTATCTTGCTAGTAAATGACTAGAATGCATACTCATTACTTCTGCCTGACTCGTTTATTATAATAATTAATAGTTATATTATACCTTTGTGGTCGTATAATATCAGAAAAAATAAATACAATACACAACATTTACTGCTCAACTCTTCAAAGAATCTTTAGTAAGAATACCTTAAGCCTCAATAGTTGTCATTAGCTTGTCTACGTATGTTATTACTTTTTGTTTTGCCGCATTGGTATGGAATACATCAAACATTTCCGCACAAAAACCTTTCATTAATAACCATCTAGCTATATTTTTTTCTAATCCACGCATCTGTAAAAATAATATTTTATTAGGATCAACTTGCCCTATAGTTGTGCCGTGTGCAGCACGGACATCATCCGCATAAATTTCTAGTTCTGGCTTGGTATAGGCACTCGCAGAGTCTGCTAACAACATATTATGATTTGTTTGACTGGCATCAATTTTTTGTGCCTGCTCCTGCACGTATATTCTACCTATGAAGTTAAACATTGCCCGTGTTCCAACAGCGCTTTTAAAATGCTGTTGCGATACTGTTTTTGCATTCAAGTGGTTTATACAACATATTTGTTGGTGCTTCTGCTCTAAATAAGGTAGAGCAAGTCCTTTTAAACTGCAATTTGCATGCTCTCCTAATAAGTCAACCTGATCATAGCTTCTACTATTAATTCCGCCATAGTGTAATACTGCCTGGTGATATTCACTATTTTCTTCTTGCAGCGTGTATTGATGTGATAATATGTGAGCGTCTGTGGGTATATTTTGCACTATATCATTTTTTACACAAGCATATGGGCAAATATTGAAGATTATATTACTAAAATAGCAGATATTATCACTGCTGAATCGATAATGGTTTAATATGTTAATATTCGCATTTTCTTCAATATGCCATGATATATTCAAGGCAACTGGTAATTTATCTTGGCTCTTAGCAATATGGTAAACATTTAATGTATTAATATTTACACCTTGATTTATTTTTATATGTATTCGCTCTGGTTGTAGTATCAACCCAACCCATGCTAGTACTTCTTGAGAAGGTATGTTCTTAATAAAATTACTCCATATGGATTGCTTACTGCTTTGCTGTATACATACGCCTTCAGGTAAAAATGAATACTCTGGACAAAATAGTGAGAGAGATTAGTTTTGGATACAATTGCGGATATTCTCAAAGTAAATCTCAGTAATAAAAAACTTAAAATTTTTGATAAAATTGG
>CACBGS010000012.1 GCA_902538855.1 uncultured Coxiella sp. | reverse complement strand
CTGTAAACTGCATTATTTTTTTACTACATTCATCATGCCAATTGTGGTTAAGACACCATAAGCTTGGTTTTTGTAAATACTCCCAGAGAGGTTGCATATGTGTATGCAGCAGTGGAAGGTAATACTCTATGCCAGCAAAACTTCTGTTGTTTAATAGGCATTGGATATTTGGATGTTCAATTTGTATAGGTGTAAATTGTGACGAGATACGCTCTGTCAGAGTATTTTTACATACGCTATTAGGTAAGTATTCTTGACTTGGTAGGATGTGAATACTGTTTATGTTTTTACTAGATAATTGTGTGCCAACGTCTAGATGGCGTATGCTATCTATCTCATCATCGAATAGCTCGCAGCGATAAGCATGATTTGCTTTGTAGGTAAATACATCTAGTATAGCGCCGCGAATGGCAAAGTCTCCAACTTGCTGTATTTCTCTAGTTTCGGTGTAGCCTTTAGCCAGCATAGTTTCTCTGAACTTATTGGGCGTCATATTATCGCCTACTTGCATTAATAATATATTTTTGTCTATGAAATCTGTGGGTATTATATAGCTGATCAGTGCCTGTACTGTTACTATTATTATAGGATCTTTTAACTGACGTAATTTGTATAATGTTTGTAAGCGCTCTGAGCTGATTGCTTTGTCAGCTGATATAGGATCGTATGCTAAGGTCTCCCAGTCAGGAAATACAAGGACTCTATGTTCTATATCAGGGTAGAAGGTTAGTAGATATTGCTTGAAATTTCTTGCATGTCTTATATCGTCCACAACAATACCAGTAGGTTGAGCACTGTCAGTGATTATTTTGCCAACTTGGTATGCATAAGCACTGTGGCTAGGGTATTGTTCTGATTTATGTTTGCTTTGCATAATGGCTGCTTAGGTTTTTACTTTAGAAGGCATCATATCTGTTGTGTGCCAAAAATTCAATATCGTGGCTGTATACTAAATATTATGACACAATAGTGGCACCGCCTAGACATACTTGATTCTGGTAGAGTACTACATATTGCCCAGCTGTTATTGCCCGTTGTGCTTTAGCGAACTCTATATGTAATAAATTATTCTTACTATCAATATCTACTCTGCACTGTTGATCGGGTTGCCGGTGCCTTATTTTTGCACTTGCATTAAAACTTTGCTTTTTTTCAGGGCTAAGCCAATGCATATCTTTGGCAGTAAGTTGTTTTTTAAACAGTGCTGGATGGTCTTTTCCCTGTGCTACTACTAATGTTTGTGTAGACATTATTTTGTCAACAACATACCATGGGTTCTCATTATCACCAAACCCACCACCTATATTTAAACCCTTTCTTTGACCTATGGTATGATAGAATAGCCCTTTATGTGTAGCTATAGTTTTGCCATCAAGTGTTTGAATAGGGCCTGGCTTATTTAGCAAATAGCCACTAATAAATTCGTCAAATCGTCTTTTCCCAATAAAGCAGATACCGGTACTATCTTTACGCTTAGCATTAGGTAGGGCTATTTTATCTGCCAATGTACGCACTTCCTGTTTGTTGTAGTTGCCAAGTGGAAAGTGTATTTTTGCTAGTGCACTTTTTGGAATCCTACATAGAAAATAGCTTTGGTCTTTGTTATGGTCAATGCCTTGTGCAAGTTCATATATACCATTATTTTCTAGTATTCTTGCATAATGTCCCGTGACAAGAATATCTGCCTGTTGTGCAACAGCATAATCCAGCATGCATCTGAATTTTATCTCTTGGTTACAAAGGATGTCTGGATTAGGTGTTTGTCCTTGTTCTAGGCTTGTAAGCATATGATCAAATACGCGTTGTTGGTATTCTTCACTAAAGTCTACAATTTCTACTGGTATATTAAGGTGTTTGGCTACTAAATATACTTGGTTTTTGTCATCTTCATTGCTACAGTAGTTTTCATCATCGTGCCAATTGTGCATAAATACACCTTTGACGTCGTAACCAGCCTGTAACATTAAATAGGCACTAATGGCTGAATCAACACCACCTGACAAGCCAACAATTGCTTTTTTTTGCATAGCTTACTTTAGTAAAAACAGTATTATACTACACTTGGATGTGATTTTCATCTGTGTATTCCTTATATTGGTTGAATATGTGTTGTAACTTGGTAACATAGTAGTCTAATGTCACGTTGTGAGGGTATATGAAGAAGATTCAGCAGCCAAGTACTGGTACTGCTATTAGTTATAAAGACAAAGCTTTGGTTGTGCCAGATGATCCAATAGTACCTTATATTGAAGGGGACGGCATCGGTGTTGATATTACTCCGGTTATGCGTGCTGTTGTTGATGCTGCTGTAGAAAAAGCTTATGATGGTAAAAAGAAAATTACCTGGCTGGAAATCTATGCAGGCGAAAAAGCTAATGATGTATATGCGCAAGATATTTGGTTGCCTGAGGAGACACTAGAAGCTATTTCTCAATATCGTGTTGCTATTAAAGGGCCACTAACAACACCAGTTGGTGGTGGGATACGATCATTAAATGTGGCGTTACGACAAAATTTAGACTTGTACGTGTGTTTACGGCCAGTTAAGTATTTCCCTGGAGTGCCAACACCACTCAGGGAGCCACATAAGACTGATATTACTATTTTTAGGGAAAACTCTGAAGATATTTACGCCGGTATTGAGTTTGAGTCTCAAAGCGATGAAGCAAAGCGTCTAATAAATACTTTGCAGCAAGATTATAATGTGAAAAAAATACGTTTTCCAGAATCAAGTGGAGTGGGTATCAAGGTGATATCAGAAGAGGGTAGTAAGCGATTGATACGTCAAGCAATTGAGTATGCAATTAATCATCCCTATCATAAATCCGTTACCTTGGTACACAAGGGTAATATTATGAAGTATACAGAGGGAAGTTTCCGTGATTGGGGCTATGAACTTGCTAGAGAAGAGTTTGGTGCCCAGCTTATGGGTGGTGGGCCATGGCATGTGATTGAGCAACCTGGTCTTGGTGATGATATTATAATTAAAGATGTTATTGCTGATGCTTTTCTGCAGCAGATTATTTTACGACCTGAAGACTACGATGTTGTGGCAACTATGAATCTTAATGGTGATTATATATCGGATGCATTAGCTGCTCAGGTAGGTGGTATTGGTATTTCTCCTGGTGCTAATATTGGTGATGGCTATGCTTTATTTGAAGCTACACATGGCACTGCACCTCGCTATGCAGGTCAAGATAAGGTCAATCCCAGTTCCTTAATTTTATCTGCTGAAATGTTATTGCGGCATTTAGGTTGGGATAATGCAGCTGATCATGTTATTACAGGTTTGAGTAAGTCCATTGCTAACAAGCAGGTTACCTATGATTTTGCAAGATTTTTGGATAATGTTGAGCCGCTTTCTTGTAGTGGCTTTGGTAAAGCTATTATAGCAAATATGGATTTCCATGATGCTGAATAATGAACGGGGTATTTAAATGTCAGATGGTCAATTTTATAGTTTTTACCAGCATCAGTTTGGTAATGATAGGCGTATAGCTTTTAATCATTTAGAATATGAGAAATTTACGCAGGCACTGTCGTGGGCTATTAGCAAAGCTGATGCAGAGTTAGAGGCTATAGTAAGTAATAAACAGGCACCTTCTTTTGTTAATACTATTATTGCATTGGAGCAGTTTGGGCAAGAGGTGGATACTATATCAAGTCTCTTTTTTAATCTCTATCATGCTGAGAGTCTCCCAGTATTGCAACAGCAGGTTGAGGCTATCTCAATGATGTTGTCAAAGCATAAGAATGCTATTTTGTTAAATGAGACCTTATTTGCAAGAATAAAAACGGTGTATCAGACTGAAAAGCAAAATAAGCAATTACAACCCGTTGATAATAGATTGTTATGCGAGACTTATACAAGTTTTGCTAATAACGGTGCACTGCTTGATCAGGCTGATAAAAAAAAGTTGCAATCTATAAATGAACAACTATCACAGTTAGGTCCGAAGTTTAGCAAAAATGTATTAGATAATACCAATGCTTATGCTTATCATACAGATGTTATAGCAGAGCTTGATGGCATACCTGAGCATGTTAAGCAAGCTGCTAAGCGTGCTGCTAAGCGTCATGGACAGACAGGTTGGCGTTTACAATTACATGCGCCATGTTATTTGCCAGTTATGCAGTATGCTAATAATAGAGATTTGCGTGAGCGTTTATACAAAGCGCGTGCTGGTGTGGCCTTTAATGATGAGTATGATAATACTAAGCTTATAAAAGAGATTGTTGCTTTGCGTAAACGTAAGGCATTGCTATTAGGTTTTACAGATTATGCTGATTATATATTACAAAAAAGAATGGCAAAGAATGTTGTGGCTGTAGATAATTTTCTAGATGAACTGGAAGCTAAGTACCGCTTAGCTGCTTTAGATGAATTTGCGCAATTAGAATCACTGGCTCAGGAGCAAGGTGTTCAAGAGCTTGCCGCATGGGATGTTGCTTATTTTAGTATGCAACAAAAGCTTAAGCAATTACAATTTGATGAGGAGAAGCTTAGGTCGTACTTTCGTCATGATAGGGTTTTAGATGGTTTATTTGCTTTAGCAGGTAAGTTATATGGTCTTAGCTTTAAACAGGAACAAGATATACAAACATATCATAAGGATGTGTTAGCTTATGCTATATATGAGAGTAATGGCAGTTATTTAGGTTTTTTATACGTTGATCTTTATCCTAGGGAAGGTAAAAATCAAGGTGCCTGGATGACTACTTGGAAAACTCAGCATATCAGCGCAGGTGTTGATCAAAGACCTATTATCTCAATTGTTACTAATGCTACACCGAAAAATGACGCTGGTTTTGCTTTCTTTTCTTATGATGAAGTAGAGACATTGTTCCATGAATTTGGTCATGCATTGCATGCAGCTTGTTCAAAAGTGCAATATGCTAGTCTTGCTAGTCCCAATGTTTATTGGGACTTTGTGGAGCTGCCATCTCAAATAATGGAGAATTTTCTTGCTGAGAAATCAGTACTAGATTTATTTGCAATTGAGAATGATACGGGTGAGCATATTTCAGCAGAAGATTTAACTAAGATACAAAAGCGTGAATCATTTCAAGCTGGACTGCAGGGTTTAAGGCAAATATCTTTGGCTCGTCTGGATTTAGCATGGCATACTAAAGATAGTTCTGATGTTTCCGTCGCTGCTTTTGAAGAAGATGTTATGCATGCGTATAGATTAGTCGCGCCAGTACCTAATACTAGTATAAGTTGTCAATTTAGTCATATCTTTGCTGGAGGTTATGCCGCAGGATACTACTCTTATAAATGGGCTGAAGTTTTAGATGCTGATGCATTTAAATATTTCAAAGAGAATGGTATTTTTAATCCTGAAATTGCTATTAGTTTTCGTGATACTATTTTAGCGCTTGGTAATACTATTGCTCCTGACGAACTTTATGTGGACTTTAGAAAAGCACAACCATCTACTAAAGCTCTGCTTGAGCGATCTGGTTTTTAGATCTAGAGAAAAAAAGTCATAAGGTCGTTAAGATAACGCTCGCCTTTGTTGCTTATGAGATATGATTGTTCTTTTGGTATTAATAATCCATTTTGTACGGCGCCATTAAGCTGCTGTTCGCATGCAGTGAAGTTTAGTTGTGTAAATTGATTAAAGTGTTCTGGATCAAGTGGGCGTTTTAGGCGTAGATGATTGAGCATATATTCAAAAATAAGGTCTTGTTTACTAAGTTGTTGTTCTGCTACAGCAGTGGTGGGTGCTAGTTGATAGGCCTTTGGGGTCTTATGGCGATGATAACGTTTTACTTGTAGTTTGCCATCCTTGTAGTTGGAGATCTTACTATGTGCTCCGCAACCAACACCTAGGTAGTCTCCAAAGGTCCAGTAATTGAGATTGTGCTGACATTGTACTGCTTTAGATTGACTGAAAGCAGATACTTCGTAATGCTGATAATTGTTTTGTTGTAGTAGTGCTTGGCCCTGTTGCATCATATGGTATATGTTTTCATCATCAGGTAGAGGTGGTGGGTGTGCAGAGAAATATGTATTGGGCTCTATAGTTAAACAGTACCATGATAGATGGCTAGGATTTATTTTTATAGCTTGTTTAAGATCATCAAGGCATTCTGTTAGTGTTTGTTGTGGTAATGCGTACATGATATCTATATTGATATTATTAAATTGTGCTTGTTGTGCTGCTGTATAGGTTTTGAATATATCATTATCTTGATGCGTTCGTCCAAGGCGTTGTAGTTGCTGGTTATTAAAACTTTGTGCACCAATAGATAATCGATTAATACCGCTTTGGCGTAATTGTGCTAGTTTATCACAGTGTTCTCTATGTGTATTTGGATTCATTTCCATAGTGAACTCATAGTTATCTACCAGTTGGTAATGGGTTTTAATACATTTTATTATTTTAATTAATTCATCTGCAGGGAATAGGCTTGGGGTGCCGCCACCAAAGAATATTGCTTGTATTGGACGTTGTAGGTCTTTAGCTGAGGTAATAAGATCTTGGCATAAACTATTAGCATAGTCACTAAAACTATCTTTGGATTTGTGTGTATATGAGTTAAAATCACAATAGGGACATTTTTCAATACACCATGGGAAGTGGCAATATAAGGTTATTGGAAGTTGCATTATTTTTTTGGATAATAAATTAGTAGCATCCTGTCTATCATTTTGCCTTTGTATATACAATTGTTTTTAAGGATGCCGTGTTTAACAAAGCCGGCTTTTTCAGCTACCCGTTGTGAGGCTATGTTGTCTGTAAGCGTATAGGCTAAAATTTTCTTAAGAGTTAAATATCGATCGCTATAAGCTACTGCGTGTGCTACTGCACTTGTGGTTATGCCTTTGCCATTGAAATCTGGATGAATTTCATAGGATATTTCCATACTTTGTTCTTGTTTATTGCCACTATGTAAGCCACATGTGCCGATAAGGCGCTTATTTGTATAGATGCCCCAATAAATGCCTTTGCCATCTATTTCTAACATTTTTTGTTGTAGTAGCTCTTGTGCTGCACTTTTAATATCTTTTGGAATATGGTTATCAGGAACAAATGGTTTAATTTGTGGGTGATGAATTAAGTTATAGTAATCTCTGGCATATTGCGTATCTATGCTGTCAACATAGACTAAGGGCATTAGACTTATATCATAGCGTCTTTTGATCATGATTTTATCTCTTTTGTTGTTTTCATTATAGCATATTCTTAGCACATGTACGAGTTAAATTTGATGTAACGCTGACTGGTTCAGATACAGCTACTGTGCTAGTATGGGTTATTAATTAATAAGAATCTTGGTTATGGTCAAAATACTTGCGTTTGAATCTTCATGTGATGAAACTGCTGTGGCTTTGTATGATAGTGATACTAATAAATTAAATCATTGTATTGATTCGCAGATATTATTACATGCTAAATATGGTGGTGTTGTCCCTGAGTTGGCATCTCGTCAGCATGTGGAGAAGTTGTTGCCCATCACAGAGACTTTGCTTGCGCAAATCTCTTGTTCAATTGATGATATAGACTATATTGCTTATACTAAAGGCCCGGGTTTGGTAGGGGCGTTATTAGTCTCTGCCAGTTTTGCACATGCTTTGGCGATTACACTTGCTAAACCATTAATTCCGGTACATCATCTGGCAGCTCATGTAACAATAAGCCAATATTTATATCCACAATTAAAACCGCCATATTTATCACTGTTAGTATCTGGTGGTCATAGCATGATATTGTATACCAAATCTGCATTTGAGCATGAGGTGCTGGGTAATACCCTTGATGATGCCGCTGGTGAGGCTTTTGATAAAGGTGCTAAGATACTTGGTCTTGGTTATCCAGGTGGACCGAATATCTCTAAGCATGCCCAGCTCTCAACTTCTACTTCACTACCGGATTTACCACTGCCGATGTATCATCATGCAGGTTTAGATATGAGTTTTAGTGGTTTGAAAACAGCTTTTTCACAGCAATGGCAAGCCTCAAAGCGTACAGAGACTGATGTCAATGATTTTGCAAAAGCTTTAGAGCAGGCTATAGTTGCTAGTTTGTTGAGAAAGTTAACTAAAGCATTAAAGATGTATCCTGATGTGGCTCTGGTTGCATGTGGTGGAGTAGCAGCTAATTCTCATTTGCGTAATGAGCTAAAGCAAGTAGCAGAACGTGCAAAAAGAGATGTTTATTATCCTGATTTGGTTTATTGCACAGACAATGCCGCTATGATTGCATATCAAGCGTATTTGCAGATATGTGAGCGTCCAAATTGTTTTGCATCAGGTTCACTGGTTATGCCAAGATGGCCACTACAAGAATTTAAGTGACACTGAAAAAGCTATAGATAGAGCTGATTAATGATTTTTTATAGTTGTTGTAAGTTTCTCTAGTGAGTATGTAGATATTTGATAGGTGTTTATACAGTAAAAACATACAGATTAAAATAACAGCCGGGGTTAATAAATAGAGTTCTTTAGTAAGTAAAAATAAGATAGGTACACTTATAACACTGGCTATTGAACTTATCGATGATATGCGAAATATCCAAAAACTTATTAGCCATACTAAAGTGTTACACAGTGCAAGCTTAGGCGATATCCCAGCAAGGACACCCATTGCAGTTGCCATGCCTTTGCCGCCACGAAAGTTATGAAATATAGGAAAGAGATGTCCAATGATAGCTAATGTGCCTACTAGAAGTGCACAAGTGTTGCTGTATCCAAGCTGATAACTAAAGTATACCGGTAATAACCCTTTAAATACGTCCATTGCTAATGTTAATGCTGTGGCATACTTAGCATGGGGATGTTTACTGCGAGAGATATTAGAAGTACCAGGGTTTCTTGAGCCATATTCCCTAGGGTCGGGTAGATTAAATATTTTGCTGGCCCACACAGCACTAAGTACACTGCCAATTAGGTACGCGAAGACAAGAAGTGCGCAAATTAGAGTAGAGCATTTAGCTATTGAATATAATCCTAAGTCGCTAGGCATAGCAATTTATCTAAAAACAATAATGTATACTATATTTATCGTTTGGGCAATGCTTATTTGATTACTTTGCTATGTAGTAATTGTTGTTTATCTAAGTATAGATGTGTGATTTGTAATAAAAAAATACAGTTTCTATACTTGCGTAGCCGTGTAAAAACGTATATTATTTATTGTCTAGTTAATAAATGGGAACAGGCGATGGCTGATTTAGAAGGGCGTAGTATTATTGTTACAGGTGCAATGCGTGGTGTAGGTGCAGCTATAGTTGAACGCCTGGTTCAAGAAGGTGCTGTTAGTATTGCATTGCTTGCAAAGGATAAGTCAGAAGCTACTGATGAAACTATCTCAAAATACCGCAGAATGTATAATGCTGATGTGCGTTTTTTCTCGACTGATATGCTATCTAGTCAGAGTATCAAGGATTCAGTTGATCGTGTGGTAGCTGCATTCGGTGGTATTGATATTGTTATTAATGCTGCAACAGTTGCTATTGTTAAATCAGTTGCTAATACTGACGAGAATATGCTTGATTTATCATATAATATTAATGCTAGAAGTAGTTATCTTCTTTGTCGCCATGCTTATGAGTATTTGTGTAAGTCAGCACAGGCACAAGTTTTAAATATTTGCCCACCTATTAACCTCGATCCTAAGGTGTTATCAACACGTTTGGCCTACTGTTCCAGCCAATATATGAAAAGTATGCAAACAGTTGCGCTCTCAGACAGTGATGATTGGCGCCGACATAATATATTGGTGAATGCACTTTGGCCTTTATATCCCTTTGAGGATGGAGAGAATCTGCATATTTACCAGGCGCATACAGAAAAATCCTCACAGCGTAAGCCTATTTCTCTATTTGGTGAGGCAGCATTTTGCATACTAAGTAGACCAGAGAATGGTTGGAGTGGTGAGTTCTTCTATGATGAAGAGATTATAGATATGCATAAGAGTGGAGAGGCTGATAATATAATCGAGCATCATAATGTACAGTCTGTTAATAATGATGCTTATGCGCATTCTCCAGATGATTAGATAGTCCTTACAATGATAAGCTATTGATATAAATGGCTTTACTTTTATTTCTTGTTCTGTTATATTAAGTTATTATTAAATAATAAATAGGTATAGTAATAATGAAAACACTAAAAAGTAATAATCTGTATATAGATGTGCAACATTTAGCTTTTTTACTGCAATCTATCATGAATAATAGTAGGCAAGCTTTAGAATCAGATCTACAAGCAGAAGCTTCTGAAGATGGATCTGACTATCAGTATGATGGGGTGCCTGATGTAAGTGATAGTGTTGATCTAGATTCTGAGTACGAAACTTATCCAGCAGAAGAGCAAGCCGCTACTAATAATCATGACGTTGATAATAGCGCTAGTATGCTGAAAAATGGTTTAGTTCTTTTTTTTAAGGGTCTCTTTGGCTATCTCCCAAAATTACTTTCAGGTTTTATCACATGGTTACAAGGTATACTTAGTGGCTTTGGACTAGATTTTGATACAAGTATTCCTAATACTGCATCTAATGCGTCTGTATCTTCAGCTACACTGAACAGTAGTGCAGAAAGAGCATCTGTGACGTCAGAACATTATTCACAACCTGCTTCTAATGTTAGTTTGGATAATGACTAATTTTTAACTTTTGTGCACTAGTTGTGACTTTGTGCCTGTATACCTTAATCTTTGGATACATTATTGATAAAGGGTACAAAGTTACAGTATAGTGCTTTATCAAGAACTTTGATTTCTACCAGTTCATTATTTTTCTTTTGCCATGCGATTAATTGAAGAGAGTCTTCTGTATTAGCGCTATATGGTGCCAGTAATATGCCTCCTTCTTTTAGTTGCTGATGCCAGTTTTTCGGTATATCTTTTTTTACTCCACAGGCAACTATTATTGCAGAAAATTGTTTATTATTAGTCCAGCCAAAATACCCATTGCCATGCATGATATCTACGTTGTTGTAGTTTTTTGCTAGATTTTGATTAGCTAATTTTGCCAGTGATTGTATTCTTTCAATGCCATAGACCTGTTTATACAATTTACTCAAAATAGCACATTGATAGCCGCAGCCCGCGCCTATTTCTAGTATAGCATCATGATCTATACTATTTTTATATATTATGTCTGTCATTATAGCGACCATGAAGGGTTGCGAAATCGTTTGTTTATAACCTATGGACATTGCGTGGTCTTCGTAATCAGCGCCAAATTCGTGTCGAGGTACACTGCTAATTGCATGAAGTACTTTATCAGCCATAGCTTGTTGTTGATAGTAGCTATAGTGTTTTTCTATAGTTGTAATCATATTTTTCATATCATCGCGCATATGATTTTATGATAGTACTATATTTATAAGTTTGTTCGGGACTAGAATAACTTTTTTTGGATTTGTGGTTAACCATTTACTTAATTTAATATCTTGCTCAATTTGTTTTAGAATCACTTCTTCCTTTATATCTGCAGGACATTCTATTCGGCCTTTGGTTTTACCGTTAAACTGTACCACGTAATGAATAGCTTGTTGTTGTTTTAGAATATTAGTGTCTGCGATTGGCCATTCGCTATTAAGTATGTTCTCACCTAGATCAAGCTCTTTCCAAAGCGTGTAACAAATATGTGGAGTGATAGGATTTAGTATTTTTAAGAGTATTTGATATATATGTGTTATTAGCGCAGCTTGATTACTCTCTATGTTTTGTAGAATTTTTAATAGTTTCATTGCGCCAGACACTACTGTATTAAATTGGTTTTTTTCCATGTCTCTATTAATTACTAATAGTATTTGATGTGCATTAACCAATGCAGTTTGCTCTTGTGTATTTAGCTCAGTCCAATTGAGTTTACTATTTTTTTTGAGTTTATCTTTATGTTCATGACCGTAATGCCAAACTTTTTTTAGAAAGCGATGTGCTCCTTCTACACCGCCATCTGACCACTCAAGTGATTGCTCAGGAGGGGATGCAAATAAGATGAAAAGCCTTACAGTATCTGCGCCATATTTATCTATTAGTGATAGAGGTTGTACAACATTACCTTTGGATTTTGACATTTTTGCGCCATCCTTAAGTACCATGCCTTGTGATAGTAAAGCTTTAAAGGGTTCACTATGCTTAGATAAGCCTAAATCATGTAATACTTTTTGAATAAATCTTGCGTAAAGAAGATGTAAGATAGCATGTTCAATACCACCAATATAATAATCTACAGGTAGCCATTTATCATTATTAGGTCCAACCATATTTTTTTTACTTGCTGTGATGAAGTAGTGAAAATACCATGAGGAGTCAAAAAATGTATCAAATGTGTCGGTTTCTCTGGTGGCGTCCCCACCGCACTTTGGGCACTTAGTATGATAAAACTCTTTATGTTCTTTTAATAGTGGCTTACCATATTCATATTTGATATCTTCAGGTAGTACAACTGGTAGTGCTGATTCTTTTTCGTGAACAATACCGCATTTTGGGCAGTATACCATTGGTATTGGTACCCCCCAGTAGCGTTGTCTAGATATACCCCAATCTCTTAGTCTAAAGTTGGTAGAGAATTCTCCTTGTTTATTTGCTATGAGTTTTTCAGTTATTTTTATTTTAGCTTGCTCTGTAGATAAGCCATTCATTTCTCCAGAATTAATTAAGTACTCTTGCTCATCTTTGCTAGCTATTACTGTATGTACAGGTAATTGGTATTTTTCAGCAAATTCTAAATCTCTCTCATCATGTGCTGGTACGCACATAACTGCGCCAGTTCCATAATCCATCAGCACATAATTGGCTATCCATACCGGCAGAAGTTGATTCGTTAATGGATGTACTACTCTTAGTCCAGTATCTATACCTTTTTTCTCTGCTGTTGCGATGTCTGCTTCCTGTGTGGTTTGTTGTTGGCATTCTGTTATAAATTGTGCGATAGCATTGTTGTCTTTTGCTAATTCGCTGATTAGTGGATGTTCTGGTGATAAGGCTAAAAAACTTGCACCGTAAAGTGTGTCTATTCTTGTGGTAAAGGTTTCTATGCAGGTTTTTTCTTCAGTATAAAACCTTATTGTCGATCCTTGTGATTTACCTATCCAATTACGTTGCATTATTTTTACTTGTTCTGGCCATTTTTCTAAGCCATCAAGTTCATCGAGTAATCTCGGTGCGTATTCACTTATTTTTAAAAACCACTGTTGAATGCTTTTACGCTCTACTTTAGCGCCTGAACGCCAGCCACGACCGTCGACTACTTGTTCATTAGCTAATACTGTTTGGTCAACTGGATCCCAATTGACAACGGCTTTGCGTCTATACGCTATACCTTTTTTTACCATTTGTATAAATAGCCATTGCTGCCAGTGATAGTACTCCTTATCACATGTAGCAAACTCTCTTTCCCAGTCGTAGGCTAGGCCAAGTGATTGTAATTGATTTCGCATAGTTTTGATGTTGCTACGGGTCCATTTTGCAGGGTGGCTTTTATGTTTTATTGCAGCATTTTCTGCTGGCAAGCCAAAACTATCCCAGCCCATTGGTTGTAGTACTTCATAGCCTTGCATTGTTTTATATCTACTTATCGCATCACCAATGGCATAATTACGCACATGTCCCATATGTAGTTCACCACTGGTATAGGGAAACATAGATAAGCAGTAATAAGTTGGTTTGCTTGTATCTGTATCTGTTTTATCGCTTTTAAGCTGTGCCCATTCCTTGCGCGCTTGGTTTTCGATATTTTTTGGGGAATAGTTTATCTTCATAGTACACCATCTTTTTTCTACACTGAAAGCATATCCAGTCTATGACTAGTAAGGCTATGATTATAACCGAGTCGTAGTTAGATTGGTAGGGGATAGTGCTATTATTTGTATTAAGCTTGTACTTTAATACAGATTGTTCATTAAACTTAGTTTGAGCAAGTATATCTCCTTGCTTATTATATATTGTGCTGGGTCCTCGGTTCATAATCAGAATGGTTGGTTTGAGGCTTTGCAGAGCATGGAATTTTGCAGCTGCTTGCATCATTTGGTGTAAGTTACTATCAGCATACCAGGTGTTTTCAGCACTAATAAGATTAGCTTGTGTAGCTGCTTGTACATGCGTACTAATGGGTGGAAAAAAGACTTCGTAGCATAGTATTGGATAAAACTTTGTATTTTTGTAGTTAAGGGTTGTAGATATAGGTATTGCTGTGGGCGTATGCATAGAGCTTATTATAAATGGTATATTTTTTCCAAATAGAATAGATAACAGGGGATAGATACTATCTAAGCCAGGAATAGTTTCGCCAAATGGTACACGGTATTTCTTATGGTACTCTCCTGTTGCGTTACCAGTTGCTAGCATAGTGATATATGTTTCATGGTTTCTACTGTATTTATATGAGAGTCCAACAATCGCGTTGATATCTGAGAATTGCTCTTGAATATATGCTAATGCATTATCATCATTATATATATCGAAATGAAAACTGGCTTCTGGGAATAGTATTAAATTTTTTGTATCTACTTTATTCAGTAGCTGAGCGTATTTTTGGATGGTGGTATCAGCCTGTAATTTTTCTCTTGTATTTAAGTTTGCCTGTAGTAGTTGTATATCTATTTGCTCATGTTTCATTGTGCTTGGTTCTGGAATTATTATGTAGCCTCCGAGAATGATAATACCTAAGGTTAAATAGTAATAGGCTGTCTGTTTGGGTTGCTGATAGATTTCTGCGCAAGCATTGGCAATATGTACCATAAGGTATGTTAGTGGGAAAACACCACAGTAAGGAATTAATACTGCTAATGGTTTAATATGCATGCTTATGTAGCCTATATATGTCCATGGTAGTGTAAAGAAACAGTACTGTCTTAGATACTCAGAACATGTCAGTATCCAAGCTATAGATATATATTCAGCAGAATAGTACTTTTTTAAATGAAACATACATGGCCAAAGACATGCTATCAAACTAAAGCTAATTAATAGTATTAATATGCTGATGTGCCAGGGTATACCTATCATTTCATGTAATGGGTATATTATCCAATAACTGCTTGTACATAGTAGCCCAAGCGCATAGAGCCAACTAGGACTTATAAAGTTTGCTTGTTTATATTTATTCTCAAGAAGAATGATGCTGCCAAGAGTAAGAATAGCTATATTTGCAAAGCGATAATCAATATAAGCAAGTGCTTGTATAACGCCAGCACATATACACCACATGGCGATAATACTTGGTATGAAAACTATTTGGGAATGCTGTAATTTAACTAGGTTCTTTAGTAACAACTACTTCAATCATTTTGATTTTCTTATTGGTAGCATGAAGGATATGAATAGTCAAATGATTTATAGTACAGGTGTCGCCTATTTTTGGGACGCGACCAAACTTTTGTGCTACAACGCCACCAATAGTATCAAAGTAATCATCAGGAACGGTAACATCAAAAAATTTATTGAATTCTGCTATGGGTGTAAGGGCGTCAATATGGTAGCAACCAGGATATATTTTTTTGAAGTGCTGCTCATTTTCTTGTTGATCATGTTCATCTTCTATATCACCAGTGATTTGTTCAATGACATCTTCAATCGTTACAACACCTGATACAGAGCCGTATTCGTCAACAACCATGGCCATATGATTATGTGATGATTGAAAATGTTTCAATAAGCTATCTAGTCTCGTGCTTTCTGGGACAAAAGATGCGTTACGTAATAGCATTTCAAGATTATTATTGCTATCTTCCTGTTTGTCATGCGCATATAAAATGAGATCTTTGGCTAATAAAATACCTTTGATATTGTCTATGGATTTATCAACAATAGGGTATCTTGAGTGTTTAGATTTTAACATTATTTTAATAAAATCATCTATGCTTTCATTAATATCTAATGAGATGATTTGTGCTCTTGGTACCATGATATCTCTAGCACGCATTGTTGAGAAATCGAGTACATCAGCAAGCATAGTATGTTCATCCTTGTCTATAATACCTCTATTTACAAAAGTATTAAGATGTTCTATGAGATCATTCTTACAAGTTACCTTATCTCTGTATAAGTAGGACTTAAGTGTTTGTATCATGTTTTTAAAAGCGTTGCTCATATGTTATTTATGTTCGTTTTCATAGGCTTCTATAATCTTCTGGATTAAATTATGTCTAACAACATGTTCTTTAGAGAAGTTGGTAAAAGATATATCAGGTACGTTTTGAAGAATATCTTGTGCGTGTGCAAGGCCAGATCGTTGATTACGAGGTAAATCAATTTGTGTGAGATCCCCAGTGATAACAATTTTAGAGTCATGGCCTAGGCGTGTTAGCAGCATTTTCATTTGCTCCATAGAGGTGTTTTGAGATTCATCTAATATAATAAAGGCTTCGGATAATGTTCTACCTCGCATATAGGCCAGTGGCGCAACTTCTATTTTACCTTTTTCTATAAGTTGTAGTGTTTTCTCAACACCAATTAAGTCGTATAAGGCATCGTAGAATGGTCTTAAATATGGGTCTACTTTTTGCGCGAGATCTCCAGGTAGAAATCCTAGCTTTTCCCCTGCATCAACTGCGGGCCTTGCTAATATTATGCGTTCTACGTCACCACGTAGTAGTGATTGTGCAGCAAATGCTACTGCAAGAAAAGTTTTACCTGTACCACTTGGTCCTATGGCAAAGTTTATCGTATTTTTTGATACCTCAGTGTAGTATTGTTTTTGTAACTTGTTATAAAGTTTTATTCTTTTTAATGGTAGTTCAACACAATCATTAGAAGTTGTTTGCGGATTTGTATTGTTGTCGTATTGCTGTTCCATATGTAGATCCTTTATTTCTAATACCTTCTTTTCTTTGGTAAGTTCGTATAATCTTTGTATATGCTCACTTGCTTTAGTGGTATTAAAGTTGCTCCCTTGCATTGAGAATACATTCTCTCTTCTTGAAATAATGATATTGTGTTGTGTTTCTATATATTTTATATTTTCATCACAGCTGCCACATAGGCTAGCAAGTCTACTACGGTCGTATGGAAGTAATTCAAGTCGGTTGCGTTTAATGGTTTTTAGCACGGATGCTCCTCAATGGTGTACTTATCATATATAGCATAATGACGATAAATGACACAAATAAATTAGACAGTTTCAGCAATAGTTGCTACTTCACCGTATAATGTGTGTTTTTTCATTTCTGTTATTTTAACGTTTATTATATTTCCTATTAGGCGGCTACCGCCTTTAAAATTAATTACTCTGTTATTTTCAGTCCTGCCAGTGCATTCATCGGTATTACGTTTTGATTGTGCTTCTACTAGTACAGGAAGCTCCTGATTTAGCATGGATTTTGAAATTTTTTGTGCATTATTAAGTAGGGTGTTTTGTAATATTTTCAAACGCTCCTTTTTTTCTGCTAATGTGGTATTATCTTCTAATTCTGCTGCAGGTGTGCCTGGTCTTGGGCTGTATATAAAGCTGAATGATTGGTCAAAATTGACTTTTTCAACTAAGTCCATGGTTTCAGCGAAGTCCTCATCGGTTTCTCCAGGAAAGCCTACTATAATATCGGTTGATATGGGTAGGTTTGGTCTGATTTTTCTAAGTTGTGTAATAATATCTATGAATTGTTCTTTGGTATAATCACGCTTCATTGCTTTAAGTATACGATTGCTGCCGGACTGTACAGGTAAATGTAGATGATTACATAGCTTTGATGAGGCTGCGTAGGCATCTATCAGTGTTTGGTCAAATGCAGCTGGGTGTGATGTGGTAAATCTTATGCGTGCTACTGCCTCTATGTTGCTGATGCCTTGAATGAGTAAGGATAAATTGGCTGGTTCTCCGTTGGGAAGTTTGCCAAGGTAGGCGTTGACGTTTTGCCCTAATAGTATGATTTCTTTGGCGCCGAGCTGACTTAGGTGTTTTGCTTCTTTAATAATATCTATATAGGGTCTGCTAATTTCTTCTCCACGTGTATAGGGGACGATACAGTAGCTACAATACTGGTTACACCCTTCCATTACTGATACGTAGGCTGATGTGGTAGTTTGATTTTCAGAGGGTAGCTTGTCAAATTTTTCAATATCAGGAAAGCTTACATCTATTTGAACTTGTTTTGTATTTAGGTAATTAACATAAAGATCTGCTAGTCTATGTATACTTTGTGGTCCAATTACAATATGGACGTCTTTGTTTCTGTCAAATATGGCTTCAGCTTCCTGTGAGGCAACACAGCCAGCAAGAACAATTACTACATCAGGATTTTTAAGTATTTTCTTGCGCCATTTACCTAGTTCTGAGAAAACTTTTTCTTGTGCTTTCTCACGTATAGAACAAGTGTTCATAATAACCAAATCGGCATGATCAGGTTTTTCACTAGCAATCATACCTAAGCTACTTTTGAGTAAGTTGGCCATTTTGATGCTATCGTAGCTATTCATTTGGCAGCCATAAGTTTTTATGTAGAAATATCTATTCTCTAGCATTTGTCTATATTGTCCATGTTTAGTTTATGGGGTGTCATTCTTTGTTATCACTCTCATTAAGAAAAAAACTAAGTATAAAAGATCCAAATAGCATTATAGGGATGATTACTAGTGATGATTGCCAGTTTTTAATCCCATAGTGCATGCTACCTGCTTCATAAAGAATATGATAGCGTGCTAAATTACTACCGATAAGCGGTTGAATATAACTGCTCATATTGACTATCATGTTTGCTGTGGCAATTGCTGTGGCTGTTAGATGATATGATACAATGTTTTTTGCAAATACAAATATTAAACTTTGGCTGCTCATAAAAAAACCTGTTGCATACATTAGCAAAGACATATTCCATGGTGATAAATCTGTAATGTAGAGTATTGCTAGCATGGTTGCGCATGAGCATATACTGCCAATTTTTAAAAGTATCTTTTTATTTTGTATCTGTGAAGATAACCAGCCGTTAAATGGTGCGCCAGTAGCAATTCCCCAAAATAGCATGCTGCTTATTTGTCCCGCATCTAACTCGCTTACATGCATAGTGTGCATAAAAAAACTTTTAGACCAGGTTATAAATAACTGTACTGGTGTGAATAAAAAACAACCAACAATACCTATTACCCAAATTTGTGGTATTACTAATATGGTATAAATGTCATATATAATCATTTTAAAATCTACATTATTGTCGCTATGTTCATGTTTATCTTGCATATACATGAGTGATGCGATAATTAACATTGTTGCTATCAAGGCGCATACGCTGTACATAGCTGTACTACCATAGTGTATTAGGCTAGGTAATACTACTTCTGCAACAATACCGCCTATCATGCCTAATGTGGTTGTTAGTCCAACGAGAAAAGGATAGTAGTAACTAGGTAGCCAGTCACTTGCTGTTTTAAGAACTATGACAAATGCGAATGCTGAGCCAAAACCAATCAGCATTCGTGAGAGTACTAGTATATTAAAATTGATCTCTAATGCCGATAGAATAGAGCCGATCAAGCAACAAGCAATAGCTGCTGGGAATACCTTTTTGGGTCCAAACTCATCAACTAGTGGCCCTGCAAATAATTGTAGCGGTGTGTACATGAAATAAAAGCTGGATTCTAGCAAAGCAAAGTCGGATGCATCTTTTTGGTATACTTGTAATATATTATCCATCATTACAGATGGTATCATTCTTAGAATAAAGTCATAAAAATAAAACAGTGCAGTAAGACCGAATAATAGCCATCCTATGTTGGTATGATTGGTTTTTTCTGTGCTGGTCTGACTGTGCATAAATAATTAAAAAAAGATTTATAATACCATATTGACCATTCTAAAGCAAAGTAGGGATTAATTCACTGAATATTAATGCGTTAATTTTTAAATTTAGCTTAATCTAGTGATTTTTTAAGTAGTTTATTTAAGCGGCTAGGATCAACTTTACCTTGGCTTATTTTCATACACTGGCCAACAAGAAAGCCAAATAATTTTTCATTACCTTCTTTATATGCTGTGACTTGTTGCGGATTATCTGCAATAACTTTATCGATAAATGTCATGATTGTTTGCTCATCACTGATTAGTTTTAGGCCTTTACTTTCAATTATATCGTCTGTTTTTTCACCAGTTTGCCACATCTGCTCAAATACTGTCTTAGCCATATTGTTAGAAATTGACCCGTCTTCAATACGCTTGAGTAGTATGTGTAGTTGTTCTGGTGTTATGATGCATTCCACAAGTGTGCTATTTGTTCTGTTCAGTGCTGCAGCTACTGCACCCAGTAACCAGTTTGCAGTTAGCTTGCTGCTATTAGGTTTATCTTGGCGCATCATTTCTTCAAAATAATGTGCGAAATCTCTATCATAAGCTAGGATACCAGCATCATAAGCTGAAAGATCATAATCGTTCATGTATCTTTGCATTTTATCTTTTGGTAATTCAGGCATTTTCTGTCGTATGCTAGCTATAGTCTCATCACTTATATATACAGGAGGTATATCAGGTTCAGGGATGTAGCGATAATCATGGGCATGTTCTTTTTCCCTCATGAGTTTTGTTACATTTTGTGTTTCGTCATAAAGTCTGGTTTGTTGTTTTATGGTGCCGGCATTACTTAGTAGTTCTGCTTGTCTTTTAATTTCATAGTTGATAGCTTTTTCAACAAATTTGAAAGAATTAATATTTTTAATTTCAACGCGTGTTCCAAATGGAGCATCAGGGCTGTTACGAATAGATACATTTGCATCGCAGCGCATAGAGCCTTCTTGCATATTACCATCACTAATGCCAAGAAAAACTACTAAGTTGTGTAATACTTTCAGGTATTGAACAGCTTCTTCAGCTGAGCGTAAATCTGGCTCTGACACTACTTCAAGTAGGGGTATTCCGGCTCTGTTCAAATCTATACCTGTTTGGTGTTCTTTATATTGATGTGCAGATTTTCCTGCATCTTCTTCAAGGTGAGTATGATGTATTCTTATGCGTTTTTGTTTGTTATCTTTAGTGTTAATATCAATATGGCCGCCCCATAAGATAGGGGTATAGTGCTGTGTTATTTGATAACCTTTTGGTAGATCAGGATAAAAATAGTTTTTACGATCAAATTTTATTTCATTACTTACCTTAGCATCACAGGCAAAGCCAAATCTAATTGCTTGTGTGATGGTTTCTTTATTTAGAATAGGTAGTGTGCCGGGTAGCCCTAAGTCAATAAAGCTCGCTTGGCTGTTGGGCTTGGCCCCATACGTTGTTGCGGACTTTGAAAAAAGTTTGCTAAGCACTTGTAGTTGTATATGGACTTCTAAGCCAATGACAGGATACCAGGTCATAAGTTAGCTCCTATGCGTATTGTTCGGGTACTTGTTTATGCCAATCGGTAACTTTTTGATACTGATGGGCCACGTTTAATAGTTTGTGCTCATTGAATTTAGGTCCAATGATTTGAAAGCCTACAGGTAGGCCTTTAACAAAGCCACAAGGAAGAGCTATACTTGGTAGCTCAGCAAGATTAACTGGTATGGTAAATACATCTTGTAGATACATAGTAACAGGATCATCTCGTAGTTCACCTATTTTGAATGCTGGTGAAGGTACTGTAGGTGCGATTATTACATCTACTTGTTTGAATGCCTCATGAAAATCGTGGCGAATGAGATTACGAATGTTTTGTGCTTTTTTGTAGTAATCATCGTAATAACCGCTGGATAGGGCATAAGTTCCAGTTAATATTCTTCTTTGGACTTCTTTGCCAAAATTAAGCGAACGGGTTTTTTTGTACATGTCATCAAGGTTGTTAACATCATTAGCTCTGTGGCCATAAATATTTCCGTCGTACCTGGCAAGGTTTGATGAAGCCTCGCATGGTGCTATGGTATAGTATGCTGGTACACAATGTTCCACATCTGGTAGATCTATAGATACAAATGTTGCGCCTAGCTTGCTGTACTCTTGTATTACTTGTTCGTACAGTTTGTGCATGTCTGTATCAAGTTCTTGCTGAAAATACTCTTTAGGTAGTCCGATTTTTATAGAGTTGATTTTATCATCAAGGGTTCGTGTGTAGTCATAAGAAGCTTGTTTGACTGAACTCATGTCGTTATGTGGATCATAACTGGCCAATGCAGATAGTAAATGTGCGCAATCTTCTGCTGTTTGTGCCATGGGGCCACCTTGATCTAGGCTAGAGGCAAAAGCTATCATGCCAAATCGAGATACCACACCATAACTAGGTTTAATCCCAGTAATGCCACAATGAGAAGAAGGTTGTCGTATAGATCCGCCAGTGTCTGTTCCAGTGGCACATGGGGTTAGTCTTGCGGCTACAGCGGCAGCACTTCCTCCAGAAGAACCACCAGGTATGTGCTCTGTGTTCCATGGGTTCCGGCAAGGGCCAAAATAGCTGTTCTCGTTAGATCCACCCATAGCGAATTCGTCACAATTTAATTTCCCAAGCTGAATCATGCCCGCGCTGTTGGTGTTTTTAACAGCAGTCGCATTGTAAGGTGCAATGAAATCTTTGAGCGCAGCAGAAGCAGCGCTTGTAACTGTATCTTTAGTGAGGAATATGTCTTTGTGCGCTATAGGGACGCCTGCAAGAAATCCTGTAGCTTCTGGATCTTTGTCGCGTTTATCATCTATTTTTTTTGCAGCTTCTAAGGCGTTATCCTCTACAGTAATAATATAGCTGTTGATTATTGAATCGTATTTTTTGATTCTGTCTAAATAGATTTTGGTTAGTTCTACTGAAGAAATCTTTTTCTTTTTTAGTAGTGTGGCAAGTTGTGTAACAGTACTTGTATGCATTAGTTGTCTTCCTCTAATACGCGAGGGGTCTCAAAGAAGCTTGTATCGCTGTTGTAGTGAGTGCAGCTCTTGGCAATTTCATTGCTGCCAGGTCCGGGTTGACTGTCGTCTACACGAAGATCATCAAAATTAAGTGTGTGTTGATTGTACTGTTTGTACTCGCAAACCTTAACTTGTGACATTTTATGAAACAAGTCAATAATTCTTGTTAGACTGTTTCTAAAGTCTTCTCTGTGCTCGTCAGCTACTTTCAGCATAACTTTTGCTGCAAGAAGGTCGAGTTGTTCATTACTGATGATTTTTTCTGCCATGCTTTTTGCTGGTACTTGTCGATTTATAGATTTTACTCGAAGTAAATGTTGTGTCAAGGTTTTTTTTGATGTATTCTAATTGCACTTAAATTGGATTGCAGTATGCCGTTTGATAAAATTTTAGATAAATTTTCGCCAAAGTTTTCCATAGATCTTGGGACAGCTAATACACTAATATATGATACCAGAAGTGGGGAGATAGTTTTAAACGAGCCCTCAATAGTTGCAGTTTCTAACAACGTTGTTAATCCTAAGGACATGGTCTGTGTCGTGGGTAACGAAGCTAAAAAGATGGTTGGTAAAACCCCTGGAAGAATTCGCACAGTACGGCCACTTCGTGATGGTGTGATTGCTGACTTTCATCTAACAGAGAAGATGTTGCAATACTTTATACAGAGCGTACATACACCAAGTTTTTTAAGAATTAAGCCTAAGGTAGTTATTTGTGTACCTTGTGGCTCTACACAGGTTGAGCGTCGTGCAATTAAAGAATCTGCTTATGGTGCAGGGGCGCGACATGTGAAGTGTGTTGATGAGCCATTGGCAGCGGCTATAGGCGCAGGGATGAAGGTAGACGAGCCTAATGGAAATATGATAATTGATATTGGTGGTGGTACTACTGAGATAGCGATTATTTCTCTTAATGGTGTCGTTTATGCGCAGTCTGTGCGTATTGGTGGTGATACATTTGATGAAGCTATTATCAATTACATTAAGCGTAACTTTGGTTGCTTGATTGGTGAGGCTACTGCTGAGCGCGTGAAGATGGAAATAGGTACAGCTTTTCCAACATCGGATGTTTTAGAGATGCAAATCAGTGGTCGTCATATAGCAGAGGGTGTGCCAAGAAGTATGCTGATTACCAGCAATGAGATTTTGGAAGCACTGCAAGAACCACTAAGTGGTATTATTACAGCTATTCGTGAAGCACTAGAGCAAATACCTCCCGAACTCGCCGCTGATATAGATCGTCGTGGTATGGTTCTTAGTGGTGGCGGTGCATTACTTAGACAGTTAGATCGACTTATATCTGATGAAGTAAGCTTGCCTGTGTATATAGCAGATGATCCTAAGACATGTGTTGTTAGAGGCGGCGGGATTATATTAGAAGAATACAATGAAGTTGAGCAAGAGTTAGTTACGGAGGAGTAAGTGTACAGCGCCAATAGAGCAAAGGGTATAGCCTCACAGATTAATTTTGTAACACTTGCCTTGGTATTATGTTTTGCAGCTTTTCAGTTGCGTCCATATGCAGTTAGCATGGTGCTGGAGCTGCGTTTAGCTTCGCTTAGCTGTGTTAGTGGGATTTATAACTACTACAAAGTCTGGTGGGCAGCTTCTGATGAAATACGTATGTTGCAGAGCAAGAATGCCGATCTAGAGCGTGAAGTTGGTAGACTACGCTCGTTCTATGAAGTTAGTCATGCTGTCATGAAAGAAAACGATGATCTGCGTGCTATTGTGAGCAGCCCTTCACGTAAACCTCCTCAGTATGCAGCAAAGCCATATGTTATCCATCAACATGCTAATAGTCATTATTTGTTATTGCCTCCGACTAGCTCTAATGTAACAGCAGGTCAATTGGTCACTGAACATGATCATACAGTTGGTGTGGTTGATAAAGTACTTTCTAATGGTGTATACGTTAAGTTGATTACAGACGCATCTACTACATTGCCTGTGTATATCGACAATTCAACTATATCTGGTATTATTCATGGTAATAACTCAAATGAACTATTACTAAGCTTTATTCCGGATGATGCTGCAGTACATGTTGGCGATAAGCTATATGTTAAGCAAGATGTTACTCAAGATGAAGCATCATCTGTTGTTAACACCTCTTATGCGAATGCATATAAACAATTGGTTGGTTTTATATCTAATATTGAGCGTTCTCCTGATCGCGGATTTCTTAAGATTACTGTGCAGCCAGCTATGCGACTGGATTATGATATATGGTTCACTATAGGCTAAGACAATCTCGTAATGATAGTGATATGGCTTTTTATATCAGTCTATCTTGTGTGATCTTTGCAACAATGCTGTTGGTGTCTATGGATATAACACATTATTATTCTTTATATTTGGTAGTATATACGTGTTTGTGGTGTCCTTTATTAGCGCGTCCTGGTGTTGATGTGTACCTATTATTTCTGCCCGTTATTATATTAGTCCTCTGGCTTGATGTTGCGACGCAATCAAATGTAGGGTACGTTACTCTTCTTTATTGTACTCATGCAGCTATTTCATTTTTTCCAGTTGTAGGATTGGATAAATATGCGTCTATTTTGTTAAGCTTGCTCTATATATTTTTTGGTATGTATTGCTTTTTTCTATAGCTTTCTGGCCTTATTCGACTTCTTGGTTGTGATTGATAAAGGCGTTTTCTTGTATAGTCTTTTTCCTGGTGACTACTTTGCCATAAAGCTGTCCGCATGCAGCATTGATACTATCTCCACGTGTTTTACGAACGGTTGTCCGAATGCCTTTACTAAGTAGTATCTTCTGAAAGTGGTGTATTTGTTGTTCATCGCTACATACTAATTCTAACCCTTCTACTGGATTGTATGGTATGAGATTTACCTTTACATTTCTGTTTTGTAGTAATTTACTTAGTGCTTTTGCATCTTTATCACTATCGTTAATGTTTTTTAACATTACATACTCATATGTTATTGATCTTTTTCTTCTTTCTATATACTCATTACAAACTTGCATAAGTGTATCTAAGTTGTATTGTTTATTTATGGGAACAATTTTATCTCGAGTATTATTGCAAGCTGAGTGTAGTGATACTGCAAGTGCTGCTTCTGAGTTATCAATGAGTCTTTTCATCGCTGGTACTATGCCTGATGTGCTTATTGTTACACGGTATTTTGATAAGCCAAAGCCTAGGTCATCTAAAAGGATTCGTACTGCACGGAATACATTCTGTTCATTTAGTAAAGGTTCACCCATGCCCATAAATACAATATTAGAAATTCTTGGTGCTTGAGGAAATCTCTTTTTTAGTTCAGATCTGGCAAACCAAACTTGAGCAATAATTTCTGCTGTGCTAAGGTTTCTGAAAAAACCGACTAAACCGGTTGCACAGAATTGGCAGGCTAGTGCACAACCTATTTGCGATGATATACAGAGTGTGCCCCTGTTTTTTTCAGGTATAAAGACCGTCTCGATGGCGTTATCTTTATCAAAATCAAATAGCCATTTTATGGTGCCGCAATGACTTATATTCTCAGATTTTACATTAGGTAGTTGCGCGCTAAAGTTAGATGTTAATTTAGCACGCAAGTCCTTAGGTATATTGTTCATATTTGCAAAATCTAGGTTATCACAGTGGTAAACCCATTGCATGATTTGTTTGGCTCTGTATTTTTGTGCGCCCAGTAGTGTCAGCGCATCTTGCAGCTCTGTTTGATCATAGTTAAAGATATGTGGCATTGTTGTTATTATCTCCGCATAGGCTTTATAGGTCGTTAAAAAAGAATGCTATTTCTTCTTTAGCTGTTTCTGGGCTGTCTGAGCCGTGTACTGAATTTTCACCAATAGAAAGTGCTAAATCATGACGAATGGTGCCACAGGCAGCATCTGCAGGATTGGTTGCTCCCATAATCTCTCTATTCTTTAAGATTGCACCTTCGCCTTTAAGTGCTATTATAACGACAGGAGTTGAAGAGATGTATTCTACAAGTTCTGTATAAAATGGACGTTCTTTGTGCACAGCATAGAATGCTTTTGCTTTATCTATAGTTAGGTGCTCCATTCTCATTGCAGCAATGGTTAAATTAGCACGTTCGAATCTTGAGATGATTTCACCGATAAGATTACGTTTAACTGCGTCAGGTTTGATTATAGATAGTGTAAGCTCGCTGCTCATAATATGTCCTTAAAAAAAATTTCTATTTATTATAACAATATACGTGCTAGATTAAAAGTAGTATCATTATGCTTTGTGTACTTGCATGTTGTTATTTATGCTATTAGACTTAAGTAGTAGGTTTTTTAGGTATTTGTAATGAGTGACCAGTCTTTTGCACAGTCAGTACAAATGGTTTGCACTGTATTATCGCGTACACTATTTATAAGCTATAGCTGGATTGTAAATTGTTTTGTGAGAGTGCTTTCTGGGCAGATGTCTATGACGTATTGCCTGATTTTTATATTTATCGTTAATGCAGTTTATTTTTTTATTTATGATTGGCTTGCTATAGCCAGTTTATTTAGCTCAAAACTTGCTTTTACTTTTGCTATTATGCCACTTAGTTTATTCACACTTGTTTCAATATGGCAGTGTGCTGCTAATATACATTCAAGATTTGTGCGCTTTGTTGCAAGATTACTTATCTTTGTTATTTCTCTACATTATATTATTTATGTAAGTTTATTG
>CACBGS010000011.1 GCA_902538855.1 uncultured Coxiella sp. | reverse complement strand
TTAGCAAGTTCTGCATCTAGTTTTGCAGCACTTAGTTCTTGTGCTATACAATCTATCGAGGCTATTCGTAATACAGCTAGTCAAGATAAGCAAGGATGCAAAGCTTGATTCAAACCATCATCGGAATCTTGCTTACCAATATATTTAATTAGCGCAATATTCACCGGCATTTGCACGCAATGTGAAAATTCTTTATTCATATAAACTATAATTACCAATACTTAGCATATAAGTATATAAAACATCACGTGTAAAGCCAAATAGTATTTAACATTGCATTGAAAAAGGACTAAGCTTCGCCCAGCTTTTTATTAGCACTACCTGTACCAACAACCCCTGAAGCTTGAGAAAAGATATTATGTACATTCGTTTGGTGGTTATTCTCTTTATCAACATCCCCATTAGAACTACCACTTTTGCTAGAACCACCCTCATCAGTACCGTTCAAGAATGATATTAAAGCACCATCATCATGAACTGAAATACTTGAATGAACTGAATGAAAATTATAATCATTAGCACTATCAGATTCAGAAAGAACTGAGCTTTCTCTTTCTAATGCTAAGGCATCATCAATTAATTGATAAACACGCGTATCAACAACAGCCTTGAGACAGTATAATGGTATTTCTTGATCATTTTCATCATCATTATGTATAACTTCCTCATTAGACTGAAAAGGACCTTTAGATGACCTATAATTACTTAGTGCGTCATCCCACTGTTGCTCCGTAACACCTGCATCCAATGCAGCTTCTTTCCAAACAAAACAATTTTCTTTTAGTTTATTAAGAGCACTTTCTAGTCGATAGTCCTCATGTTCCTCATGATCAGATCCACTGGGATAATGATATTCTTTTTTTAGGATCTCATTTTGTTTTAATACACTAGAGAAGAGCGCTTTACTATGTAATAACTGTATTTTTACAGTTTCAAGTTCACCATCTCGTTCATTAATAATACCCTTATGCAGTGAAGCCAATTCATTTAGGCGGGTATTCTTAGCAACCTGTTCACTTAAATTATCTTTCAGCGATTGTATTTGCTCAGCAGCATCCTCTATTGTGACTAAGTATTCCTCTTTTTTCTGTTCAAGTTGACTTTTTGCATCATTAGCATCTTTTGTTTTTGCAACTTCAGTCTCAATAGTTTTGTTTGCCTCAGCTAGCGCTGATTGCAAGCTATCAATTTTGCCTTGTAGCTTAGTTACCTGTTGGTCAGAATCAGCATTAACTCTTTTTGTGTTAAGGCTAGCGATGTTTTCGACTAGTTCTTTATACACAGATTGAAGTTTTTCTATTTTTCCATCGATTTCAGTCTCACTACCATGTACATCACCATAATAAAAAACACTATTATTGACCTCATCAGAGCCTGTAGATGCTGACAGCCTTTCATGATTATTATGTAAATCTTGTTGTATTTGACTCAGACCATCAAAACATTGTTTTAATTGTCTGGTTGTTTGTTCAACTACCTGAGTATTATCTCTAGTTAGTTTAGCATTATTTTCTTCAATCAATTTCTTAATACGAGGTTCGAGCTCTGAAAAATCAGCTGTAGCACTAGGATTGTTAGCATCAGGACTTTCATTTAGATCGAATCTGACTTTCTTAGCGTTAGATTGTTGCTGATTAGATTGTTTTACTTTAGCAGCAGAACTAATACATTTTTGCACTAGCTGCTCCAGCCATTTACCACCAGCATAGAGATATACATAGTTGCGTAAACTTGTATTAACCATAAGCGTATATAGATATAAAATAGCGGTTGCTACCTCTGGAATAATCATATAAACCAATTGTGCAGGATATAAATATAAAGATGCTGCATACATAAAGGCAATCGACCCTTTAATATAATCTATTGTTGAACATGAATTAAAATAATTTTTTAAATGAGAAATGATGTTAGTATAATCAAACATACCAAGTGAAGTTTTTTTCAATGCTGGCTTAGACGTTACATGTGGAGTAACAGTGCTTAACTTAGTTTTTGATAAGCCACGAACTAAACTGCGTGGTATAGTCCATGAAATGCTACAGAATGCCATCATAGCTACGTTGCTAGTAATACTCATATTATGTCCCGACTACAGTATTATTCCATAATATATGTAAGCATTATCCTTTGCAAGAGCCGCTGATAAAATAGTATATAAATGTAAAAAAAGATACTAGAGTGTTTTTTTATTATTTTTTATACAGGCTCTAGCAAAGTTATTGGTAGCCATTAGATCGCGCTTGTATACGCAAACTATCAATCATTGATAATAATTTATTAAGATCTTCTTTAGTAACATCACTACCCTCATCTACATTATACTCTTGTAGAAAAGCGTGAAAATCATCTATTACTGCCCTATTTTGTATACAAATATCATGATCGCGCTCTAAAGACATAATATGTTTATACTCACAAGCAATATACCCTAGTAACAACAGACCTAAATTACTAGTAAACAATATAGGAATCACAAATATTTTTGATATAGCCAATAATGCAAATTCAACCACAGTTAATACTATTAACGTCATCAATAATGCAATACTCAAATACAAGCGATTATAATCTTCTTGTACTAGACGTTTAAGTTCTGCAGACAAACCAGATGGAAGGAGCGCATTATCTTGACACTTGGTGATACAAGCGGGATGTTTACCATAAAACTCACGTAGCAGATCAGCTGAGATAGCTTTTGTATTTCGCGCAGGTGGCGTATTTATAGATGAGGCATCTTGTAACACACGTACAATATTATTGGTTAACACCGTATCAAGTTTTTTCATAATCATACCACTAATCCGCTCACAAAGTTATAGCACACAAAAGAGAAATTAATAGAAAAAAATTGATTTATTTTTATTACAGTAACATTAGCCAGTTCTATCTTCACTGACTAACGCCCCAGCCAAACTCTACTACCATCAGCCGACTGCTTATCAACCGAGTAGCCCACTGACTTAAGTGAAGATAATAATGCAATATAGCCATCATAATCGGTATACTCGAGATAGAGCTTTTCGATTGCTTGACTGGCATCCTGCTTAAGCTGCAAATAATCTGCATACCACTGGCAATGCATTAGCGCCAAACGCTTCAGAGAAGAAGCATTAACAATTAACTTAGCTAGCAGTGCAGTATTAGCAGTACTAAAAGATTGATAACTAAAAATACAAGCTTGCAATGTAGCGTTGCTATGCTGCAGTTCTCGCAAAATAAGAGCATGCGCTTTATCGCTCAATGGTGTCACACCAGTACTGAATACACGCAACTTATCAGATATTTGTACCATATGCTGCACTAGAAGATCTAAACCTACAGCAGGACACTCGATAGAACTAAGTGCTACACGCTCAAGATGATAACCATTATGTGCAAAAGTCCACATCATAGCTTTCATATGCGACATTTCCCAGCGACTCATACCAAAGTCTAACTTTTTAATAGCAACAACTTTATCAGTAGCTAGGGCCGCAATAATATCTACGCGAGGAAGACTCATATGCATTGATCCAAGATCAAGAGACTCAATAGTAATTTTCTGCTGACGCAAAAACTGTACTAGATAACGCAATGCATCTAAAGTAAAGGATGCATTAGCAAGTCTGCACAACATAATGCGCTTTAAGCTTGGCTCTAGCCACTGCAATAACATTTTTAAATGTTCTAAGGTCCACTCTTGCTGACCAAAATCTAACAAAGTAAGATCCTCAGCAACAACAAGACGCAATGATGGTAAAGTACTAATAATTTTTGGGCTGACACTCTTATCAAAAGAGACCGTCTCAACGCCTAACTGTTCTGTATGAGTTGGCAGTAATTTATCTGGTAACTGGGAACTTAAAAACATACCCGTTTCTTGAATATGACAACACCAGCTTTGCATCTGTGTATACGATGCACTTTCCTTAGAAATAACTTTAAGTACTGGACGCATAAGCGGCTCCCAAACATAAACTACAAGGCCATTATAGCATGTATTACATTAATTGTAAATATTATCTTAAGAATTAAATAGCACATATCTCACAAAAACAGAGATTGTTACGACTGCATGTCGCTAGAACCTTTAGTAGTATAAGAGCATCCCTGCGTTATGTCACGTAAATATTCTAACTTATAATATTATTTATCAGCAAGCTTAGTATGCATACTCACTAGTAAACTTTTACATTTCTCTACAATATCAAATGCAGCCGTTGGCTTTGCTTGCGCTAGCGCACGACGCTGCATTTGTTTTCTACAAGCATCAGAGCTTAATAGCAATAATAGCTTTGCCAGCATAGTTTTCTGGTTTTTTAATTCCTGCTCAAGCATTACCCAGCAAGCACCCATACGCTCATAATATCGCGCATTATACAACTGATGATCATCACGTGAGTTAGGTAAAGGCACAATGATACTTGCCGCACCCACAGCCATCAACTCAGATAATGTCAAAGCCCCTGCGCGGGCAACAACAACATCAACACCAGCATACACCTCTGCCATGTCATGAAAAAAAGGCTGTACCTGTGCAGTGATACTATGCTCATCATAATTCGCAGCCACCGCAGCTACATCATGCATGCCACACTGATGCCACACCTCAATAGGCTTACCTAATGACTGTTGTAATTGTGCAAATATAATAGGTAATAATGTATTAAGAGCTTTAGCGCCCTGACTACCACCCAACACTAATATACGAGGCTTTTGTTGCAGAGGAATATATTGCTGTTGCATTTTTATCTTATGATGGTCAATAATCGCCTCACGTAATGGATTACCAAAAGTTGCAACCTTAGCCTCATAAGCAGTAAAAACACGTGGATAAGCAGTAAATATAAATCTTGCCAATGGCGCTAACAATCTATTAGTCCAACCAGCACGTTGATTTTGCTCACAAACACACAAAGGTATACGCATAAGTGCTGCACAAACGCCAGCAGTAAAACCAACATAACCACCAGTAACCACCACAAAGCTTGGCCTTGTCCGTATAAAATACCAGGCAGTTTGTACAAACGCCCAAGACAATGAGGCGAAAGCCAGTGGTAACCGCCACCATAGCGCACCACGAAATGGCTTAACAGCAATAGTATGTGTCGGCCAGGGAGTATCAGCTAATATAGTATTTTCAACTGCCCTATTAGTACCCAGCCACACCACTTGCATATCTTGCTCAAACTTATCCACAAGTGCTAAAGCTGGATAAATATGGCCACCCGTACCACCCGCTGCTATAAATACTGTTGGTTTTTGCATTACTATACCCATACCAGTTGTGATGAAGACTTAGATCTAAATTTAGAAGACATAGAAGCAATCATAGCAAATAACACCCCTAAAGCTAATAAAATACACACCAAGTGGCTACCACCATAACTTAGCAAGGGCATACCCAGCCCTTTTGTTGGTAGCAATCCCATATTAACACCTGCAGCAATACCAACCTGGATAGCAAACCAACTACCAACGCCAATAGCATAATAAGCATAGAAAAAATTATTCTCATTGGCAAACTTATAACCCCACTGGTAAATACGCAGTACCATAAACAAATAAGTAAAAAGCACTAGCATGCCTCCAATAAAACCCAGCTCCTCACAAACAATAGCAAAAATAAAATCTGTATGTGCCTCAGGCAAATAAAATATTTTTTGTAAACCATTACCAATACCCACTCCCCAAAAACCACCACGACCAATTGCCATTAAAGACTGGGTTAGCTGATAACCAGAACCAAAAGCAAATGCCCAAGGGTTGAGAAAAGACATAACCCTAGCAAGACGATAAGGGGCATAAAATATTAAAAAAACAGAAATAATTGCTGACAATCCAAAACCGGTGACCAATACTATTAGGGGCAAACCAGCGACATAAGTTATATGAAAGACAATAACTGTTAAAACAATAGCTGAGCCAAAATCAGGCTGCAGGCATAATAGCACATCACAAATCAAAGTTAATGAAAAAATAGCCACTGCATCAACCAGCCGTAGCCTACGCGCATGTTTAGCGCGCTTAGAACAATAAGCTGACACAAAAACTATAAAACACAGCTTAGCAAATTCTGAAGGCTGTATACTCATAAAAGGCAAACCAATCCAGCGCCTTGCACCATTGACCATAACCCCAAACCCTGGAAGATAAACAGCTGTTAATAAACACAACGCAGCAACTAAAAACACCACACGCAAATCTACTAACATACGCGGCTTAATACAAAAACCCATAACAAAAGCCAATAAGCCTAAAGACATATTAATGACATGGCGTTTCAGAAAAAAGAAAGAATCATGAAAGTCTTTATCTGCTAAAAAAAACGTTGTCGATGCAACCATAGTAATACTCAGCAGCAACATAGCCATAATGCCAAACAACAAAGTTGAATCGATAAATTTCCCTTTAGCAGCCATTATAATCCACACTGGATTCACTAACCAATGCCTGTAGTAGCTCAGTAAAACACTGACCTCTATGCATATAGTTTTCAAACTGATCAAAACTTGCCGCAGCAGGAGAAAACACTACTACATCATTTTCAGCAGTCATCTGCAAGGCTAACACCAGCGCATCATGCAAATGATCTACTGGTGATACTGGACAAAAACCTTTTATGTTATCAAGAAAAATCATTTTATCAGCACCAAATACAATTGCATGCTCAACATACGAACCTATCCATAAACCTAGCTGCGTAAAATCTTCTTGTTTGGTAAGCCCTCCAGCAATCCAAACCACCTTGCTACCATGCTTACTATGTATATTAGATAAGGCATAGCGTGCTGCCGCAAGATTACTAGACTTTGCATCATTATACCAATGCCCTGGCTTAATACTCTCTAGCTGACATCTATATGGCCATGGCTGGAATTGAGTTAAAGTATTGGTTTGTGTCTGTCTATCAATACCCACCATATCTGCAACTTGTCTTGCTATGAGAGCATGTACCCGCAATGTCTCAGGTAATGCAGCAACCAATTTAAGATTATCCATATCACTAGACATTAAAGATTGCTCATCAACCACCCAACTAATTTTCGCCTGTAATTCAGGACAATCAACATATTGTTTAACACCGTTAGAGCATACCAAGCGCTCTGCAGCATGCAATAACTTTAATTTGCTCTGTACATAACAGGACCAGGTTTTATGCCAGTTAAGATGGTTAGGAAATATATTCACAATCACCCCAAGCTGAACCTTTATAGCATGCGACCAATACAATTGAAAACTTGATAATTCCATGACAATCCAGTCATATTGCTTCTCTGGCTGCATAAGCAAGGATAATACAGGCTTACCAATATTGCCTAACATACAACTGGTATGATTAGAAGCTTCTAGCATATCATGAATCAACTTCACCACAGTACTTTTACCATTTGATCCAGTAACAGCAATGATAGGCACATCACAATGCTCTATAAAGATATCAATATCACTACAATAGCTAATACCATGCTGTTGCATAAAAGCTATCACAGGATTATCAGGTGAAATACCAGGACTTATAACAACGCGTTTAGACTGCAACAGCATATTAGTATCAAAAGCGCCCAATGATAGTTCAACTTCAGGATAGTCAGCTGTAAGCCTAGAGAGTAACGGGGGCTTAATGCGATCATCTGAAACCGCAACACGCATGTTTTTCTCTATGCAAAAAGCAACTGTTGCATAACCTGTAGCACCTAGACCGAGTACACAGATATCATAAAATTCAGACATTGACCCCTCAATTTAAAGCATCATCATAGTACTTATACACAAAAAAGCTATACTGATCAACCAAAAACGTGTAACAACCTTTGTCTCAGCCCAACCAGACAATTCAAAATGATGATGAATAGGTGCCATCTTAAAAAATCGTGCACCTGTTTTTTTAAAATATAAAACCTGTATAAGCACACTACATACTTCAAGTACAAATAATGCACTTAGCAAAGCAAATAACATCTCCACCTTAAGTATCATAGCAATAGTGGCCAAACCAGAACCAATAGCTAAAGAGCCAGAATCGCCCATAAAAACTTCAGCGGGATAACAATTAAACCATAAAAAACCTAGAACAACACCCACCAAGGCAGCAAGTACAAATAACAAATCAAAAACATCCTTATGGTAGGCAGCATGCTGCCAAAGGGCTGTATCTGCATGGGGCAAGATAATACACATAGCCAAACCAAGACATACACAGACCACAGGAATACTAACCAATCCATCCAAACCATCCGTCAGGTTAACCGCATTACTACTACCCACAATCATAAAAACTGCAAATACAGGATACAGATAACCTAAATCCAAAGCATAATAACCCAAACCAGGGAACTGAAAAGTTACTAAAGAATAATCAGCATGCACAAAACAATACTGCCATACAGCAACAGCAACAACAGCAATGCATAGCTGTAGTAAAAACTTATCTCTTGCACGCAGGCCAAAATCATTATTTTGATAGTATAACTTTGCAAAATCATCAACCATACCTACAAGCATATGCAAAAGCATAACAGTAAGCACCAGCCACAGCATGACATTATATAAACGCGCAAATAATACACTTACCAAAGCCATAACACTAATTAGCCAAACGCCAGCCATAGTAGGTGTATGTTTTTTTTGCTGATGCTTAGGACCATCTTCTTGTATCATCTGCCCTATTTTCATTTTTGTTAAGAACTTAATTAAAACTGGCATTGTTAACAGTATTAACAAAAAAGATAATGTTACTGCGAAAAACACACTATACACTTTTATACCTCAACCTGATCTATAATGGCATTTTTTACCTGCTGCAAATGCATACCACGCGAACCTTTTACTAACACCACAGCTTCAGAGCCTAAAATATTTTTTAGCGCTACGACAACATCCTCAATACTGCTACAGTGCTGTGCACACATACCATTAGCATTCTCATATACTAACTTAGCCATATCACCGAAAGTGATAAGATGGGTAATACCATATTGAGATAGCTGCTCTCCCACACGTTTATGTATCTGCGCAGATTGCTCTCCAAGCTCTAACATATCGGCAAATACCAAACATTTTCTTTGCCGCTTAATTTCAGCTACCGTACTCAATACAGCACGCAATGCATAAGGATTTGCATTATACCCATCGTCAATAAATAGGCTGCCATCAGCAAGCGTCATCATCTCAAAACGTTGCTTGGTGCCAGCAAAACTTCTTAGTTGCTTCTGTATAACATCTACAGGAACAGCCAATGACATAGCAACTAAAGCAGTATTAAGCGCATTAAAAACCTGGTATCTCCCAGGAATAGATAAGGCAAAACTTAATACCTCAGCAGCATATACAAAGCTAAAACGATAGCAGACATCAGCTTGGGCATCTGCATGCTGTAAAAACACTTGGGCTTGGGTATCTTGTTGTGAGTAGGTAAGCTGCTTAGCCTGTACGCCAGCGGCTGCAAATATCTGCTTATAAGGACTATCAGCATCATATATAGCAACACCCTCTTTTGTCAAAGTTGAAAAAATCAAAGCTTTTTCCCTTGCTATAGTCTCCTCATTACCGAGGCCTTCTAGATGACAAGCACCAATATTGGTTATTAGAGCAATATCTGGCTGGGCCAGTTCAACTAATTCTTGCATCTCACCTGGAGCATTAATTCCAAGCTCAAGTACAACATAAGCTGACATGTCTATATTATTAAGTAATGTTAGCGATAATCCAAGCAAGTTATTCTGATTTTTAAAAGTTGCATAAGTTGTTTTATAGGCCGCACAAACATGGCTAAGCATTTCTTTTGTTGTAGTTTTACCAGCACTACCTGTGATTGCTACCACTTTGGTATTAACCCAAAGACTTCTATAATAGCGTGCCAAGGATATGGTAGCTTGCATGATATCAGCTACTTTGATTTGTACAAGCGGATCGGCTTGTAACTCCTCTACAATAGCCGCAATTGCACCTGCTTCTCTAGCAGCAGCTATATAATCATGCCCATCAACTCGGCTACCTCGAAAAGCAAGGAATATTTGTCCTGGTTTAATATTTCTTGTATCAATAGCATACCCAGAGCAGAGGCGCTCGTCATCTAGCGATCCACCTAGATGGCAAGCTATATCAGCTAAACGCATAAACTAATTTTCCGGTTTTAGATTTAATAAAAACTGTACTTTTTCTTTATCACAAAAAGAGAATCTCTCATCACCAATAATCTGATAGTTCTCATGACCCTTACCCGCGATAAGCACAACATCACCTGCGTGAGCATTACTGACCGCTTCTACAATTGCTTCTGTCCTATCATGTATTACCTGCACAGCCCAAGGACAGAAAACCCCTTTAAGCACATCAGCCACAATAGAACTATTAGCCTCATGCCTTGGGTTATCATCAGTGATAATAATGTGATCAGCATAACGTTCGGCAACCTGCCCCATCAATTTACGCTTACCTTTATCTCTATCACCACCACAACCAAAAACACAGATCAGCTTTCTCTCACAATAACGTTGCAAACTTAATAAAACTTCTTCAAGCGCTGCCGGCGTATGAGCATAATCCACCACTACTAAAGGCTTATCACCACCACCAAATATCTCCATTCTTCCAACAACTGGCGCAACATCATTCAGGGCATCAACAGCCTCTTCTAAAGTGAAATCCATACTAATTAATGCAGCTACAATAGCCAAAAGATTATAAGCATTAAAACTACCTACAAGTTTGGTCTTAAGCTTGCAAGTATTATCCTTGTAGGATACCAACATTTGTATGCCTTCTAGACTAGCATCCACCTGATGAGCCCGCACAGTATTCTCATAATACAAGACATCTGATTTTTGCATAGTATAACCAATTATCTGCGCAGATCCCTTATAATTACGACAAACCTCTTTACCCATACTATCATCAATATTTATAATAAGATTTCTAGCGGAGTAATCTGTTAACAGACTGCGCTTAACCGCTCTATAAGTAGCAAGATCACCATGAAAATCCAAATGATCTCTAGCAACATTAGATAAAATAAGGGTATCAAAATCAACACCAACCACTCTATGCTGCGCAATACCATGTGATGAGACTTCCATAGCGACAGCTTCACAAGAGGCATCTCTCATATCAGCCAATATAGTCTGCAGGGCAACAGGGCCAGGTGTAGTAACACCTGTGTAAGTAAGACCATCGTCTCTTAAACCTTGACCATGAGTGCCTATCTGAGCGGTCTTTACTTGCAGTTTATTCAGTGCACGCGCAAGCAAAGTAGTAATAGTCGTTTTACCATTAGTCCCAGTAACACCAAAAAGTTGCATCTGCCTTGATGGCTGCTGATGAAAACTAGCAGCAATATGACCTATAATCTTTGTAAGTCCTGAGACTTGCACATGAGGAACTAAAGCATTTTTTTGTTGTGCCGGCATCAGCAAGCTGGTTTTTGTATCCTGATCTGAACTAAGCTCTGAGACAATAGCAACAGCACCAGATAATAATGCATCCTGAATAAAATCTCTACCATCGTACTTACCATAGCCCTTATGAGCAATAAAAACAAAACCAGGCTTTACCAAACGACTGTCAGTGGTAATACCAATAATTTCCCTATCAAATTTTTTAGGCAGCTCTACAAATGGATGTAGCAGCTCATGTAGTGTCAAAAACGGTGTTACACTACGTTCTATATACGATTCAGAATCGACTTTTTTCATTACGAACACATAATAAACAAGGTTACACTAATACTATAACAAAGCATCAATAACATCAACCATTAGTCCACAGACTTTTGCAAACCTGTTATTAAATACATGGCATTAAACATAATATTTGAGAAAATTGGTGCAGCAACCTGACCACCAAAATGTCTCTTTGCCGCTGGCTCAAATACAACCACTACAACCGCATACTTAGGCTTATCAACAGGAGCAAAGCCTGCAAAAGAAGCAACATAATTATTTTTATCATAACCCACATTGGGGGTATGCAAATAGGTCGTCCCAGTTTTACCAGCAACTTCACCACCCCATTCAGTACTTAACTTACCCGTACCATACACCGACACAGCACGCTGTAGCATCAAACGCAACTTACGTGCAGTTTTTTTGGTAAAAATACGATAGGATTTATCTTTTTGCTGCTCCACCTTAATTAAACGTAAAGGCTTTACCAAACCATCATTAGCAATAGCGGCATAGTATTTTGCTAGTTGTGCAACACTAAGATTGACACCATAACCAAAAGATAGAGTAGCCAAACCAAAATCATCACCATTTTTAATCGATGCCACACTACCAGCCACTTCACCAGGATAGCCAATGGCATTCTTTTTAGTAATATGTAACTGTGACTTTAACCACTGTGGAAAACCGTCCGTACGCTGAATCAATTTAGACATCCCAATATTACTTGACTTAACTAAAATATCTTGTGTTTTAAGCTTACCATAGTTACGCACATCCTCTACGGTATTCGACCCTAGGGTTAGCACACCTGGAGAGGTATCCCAAACATCATCAAGCTTCACATCAGAGTGATCTAATACATAGCCCATAGCAATAGTCTTAAACATAGAACCGGGCTCTATAAGGTCTGTAAAAACCCTATTCTTAGCATGAGACAACTGTTTCTCACGCGCATTTGGATCAAAGGAAGGATAATTAGCCGCTGCAAGAATATCCCCTGATGCAACATCAACAACTATCGCAACTGCAGACTTTGCCTGAGCTTTAGCCACACCATCTTGTAAAGCACTATAAACTGCATGCTGTAATTCTTTATCAATTGTCAGCACCACATCATGTCCAGGCACAGCCATAGACTTAGATAAGGTTTCAACTTCTTGCCCGTAACGATTGACTATCATCTGCTTATAGCCTGCCTCACCAAGTAACTGCTTATCTTTTGCCAGCTCAACACCCTCAAGACCATTACCATCCACATTGGTAAAACCTAATATTTGTGACATAGATGCCCCTTCTGGATAGGAGCGTGAGTACTCATCAATGGTATGTAAGTTATCTATATTATGTTTTAGGATAGACTGAGCCTGATTATTATCAAGATGTCTTGCCAAGTACATAAAGCTTTTATTTTTATTATTTTCAAGCATGCGTTTAAACTTAGCAACATCCTTATGAAAAATCTTGGCAACACTACTATAATCTTGTTTATTGAGTAATAATTTTTCAGGATGCACCCAAAAACTGGTCTTAGGTAGACTAATAGCCAGAATATTGCCATTTCTATCCAGTATCTTTTGTCTTTTTGGCGAGATTATACGTTTTCTTTCCACACGTAGTTTACTTTGATTTATTAAAAAATCACGCTTATCAACCGCGAGCGTCCACAACATATACACCAACAAAAAACTCACTAAAGAGTAAACTAAAGCAGGTATAAAAAAACGAATTTTACGTGATAATTGCATCAATTATGCTTTTTCAGATACAGCAACTTTAACAATTGAACGCTTTGTTGGCAAGTGCATACCTGCATGAACTTTAGCGTTGTGTTTCAAAACTGCAGGGCTAAGCAGATAAGCTTGCTCTGATAATAATGCATCCTGTTTAGCAAGAGCACTATTTTTAGCTTTTTGCAATACAGAGCGCTGCATCACACTATGCTTAATACTAAATTTTACATACACAAGGCTCAATAGCGATATTACAGAGATCATAGCAATACTATGCCAAAACCAGCGAGTACCAATATGTAATGGAATAAAAGAATAACGATTAAGGGTTTGTGCTTTATACACCAGATACCTCCCAGATTCGTAACAAAGCGGATCGGGCACGCGGGTTATGCTGCAACTCATTATGAGAAGCACGAACTGCACGCCCAAGTCGCTTAAGTTGAGGCAGGTTAGGGGTCAGCTCAACAGCCATGTTACTTGAAGACGATCGTTGTTTGATAATACGAGCCACCAAAGTGTGCTCTAGCGAATGATAACTTAATGTAACCAATCTTGATCCAGGTTTCAGTCGCTCTATTATCATAGGCAAACCTTTGGTAATTTCATCAAGCTCATCATTAATGTGCATACGTATAGCTTGAAAAACTTTTGTTGCTGGATGACGTTTTTTACTTACTCCAGGATAGACGCTTAGAATAATTGACACCAAATCTTTTGTTGTTTTTATAGGACGCTCAGCTCTAGTAGCGACAATTTTCTCAGCAACCTGCTCGGCATAAGGATCTTCGCCATAATTGGAGATAACATAGCTTAGCTCAGCAACACTGGCACGCTCCAACCATTCCATAGCAGAAAGACCTTGCTGGTTATCCATACGCATATCTAGAGGGCCATCTTGCTGAAAACTAAAACCACGATCGGCTTGGTCCAGCTGAGGACTTGAAACACCTAAATCAAATAAGGCTCCATCTAAAAAAGGACGCCCCACAGGTATCGGGAGTAAATCAGAAAGCTGGGAAAAACTGCCATGCAATACACGAATACGCTTATCTCTTAAAGCCAAGTTACGTGCGACTGCTATTGCTTGTGGATCACGATCTAATACCCATAATCTCGCTTTCGGAGAAAGCAGCTCTAATAATGCATTGGTATGACCACCACGTCCAAAAGTTGCATCTAAATACTGCCCATCAGGATTGGTAACCAAACCTTGCACACTATCTCGCAACATAACTGGCACATGCGTGCTACTATCTGGCTTACTATTCATACCCTCACCTACAATAGGCTTTACACAACTAGACTGAAATACTGGAAAGCTCATCCGGCACCCCTTCTGTATCAGCCTTACCTGCTTGCAACCAATCTTCGCGTTTTGCAAGCCAATTATCTTCACTCCAAAGCTCAAACTTCTTACCCTGACCTACAAGCATGAGCTTTTTCCCTAAAGCTGCATGATCTTTAAGTATACTAGACAGCAGCAATCTACCTTGACCATCAAGTTCACATTCACTTGCATGACCAATGAGTAAACGCTGAATCCTTCTCACTTTTGGATTTAAACTTGGCAGAGATTGTAATTGCGTCTCTATAGCTTCCCATGTCGGCAACGGATATAACAGCAAACACGCATCATCGGTATCAATAGTCATAACACATGCTCCTGCACACATTTCATGCAACATAGCACGGTACTTGGTGGGTATAGCAAACCTACCTTTCGCGTCAACGTTGCACATACTAACACCTCGAAACGACACCACTTTTATCCATAAAACGCCACTTAATTACATATTAGCACCATATTTCACCACCAGTCAACCAATTAACCCACTGCAGGATATAAGATGACACAAAAAACAATAAATTCAGCTACATAAAAATAGCATAATCTACTAGAATATTGTATTAACGGGATATTAATAAGCTTAAGAGAGCGCCAACAAAGCAGAGCACTAACTTAAGCAAATAGAATTTTTTCTAAGGATATAATAATTACAACTTTACTAATCAGACCAATGAGATAATATCTCATCACGGATATCTGCTAAGGGTCTACTACCGTCCACTACCAGCATTTTTTGCAAACAAGCATGGCCATGACTTGCCCAATCTATAACCGGCATAGTCTCTGCACGAAAAGTCATCAAACGTGATACAATAACATCAGGCTTATCATCATCTCTTTGCACCAAAGGCTCACCTGTTACATCATCAACACCATATTGCTTGGGCGGATTAAACTCAATATGATATACCCTCTGTGAAGATGGATGTACCCGCCTACCTGCTAATCTCTGCATAATAACCTCATCAGGCACATCAATATACAGCATCACTTCAATACTAACATCTGCAGCTAACATAAAAGCCAATTGCCGCTCTGTTCTTGGAAAACCATCAAGAATAAAGCCATCACGACAATCCTCTAAGCTAACACGACGCTGCAACATTTCCCACATTAACGCATCATCAATAAGCTTACCCTGTGCAATAGTCTGTTTAAGATTTGCAGCAAAGGCATTATCTTCTTGTAATGAATCCCTGATTACTTGGCTTGTTGTTATCACTGGCACTTTTAGCTTTTCTGCTAAGAAAGCCGCCTGAGTTCCCTTACCAGAACCTGGCGCCCCTATTAAAAGACAACGTATTTTCAAAATAACTCCTCTTAGTTAATAATAGTTATAAAACTGGCGTTTGCTGGACATTAGAACTTCTCGGCTGAGATATTCTACTAGCTTTCTTAGACTGCTTTGGTGCATTCACCACAGGTTGTTGCAAATAAGCAATAGCAAACAAACACACACTAAATATCATACCCCCTAAGGCATATGAAATAGTGTATTGGTGTGGATTTTGCAAATGCCGTATCAAATTCACAGCTGACCAAGCAGCCAGCATACAGCCTGCCAACAAACATACTGCCTTAATCACACCCTCAGCCGTGCCAAGCAGTATATAAATAGGATCATAAGCAGATGGGGATACTTTACTGTTATTATTCAACTTCCTGATACGCTCCTGCTGCGAGGGTGGCTTTTTTGCAGGATCAGGTATCACCACAGTATTTACCTCTGCAAACACAGCATTACCCAATATTAATACCAGGGCACAAACAAGAACATTAAAGTAAACACGCATCACACAACTTAAACATTGAATAAAACCATTATTACAGCATACATGCAGAAATTCAATATAATTACCGCGCAATTACTGTGTTTGTTATTTAACATCTGACTTAAGCGGAGGAAAAATACGAACCTGGAAAACCATGGTTCGCTTCATTTGCATAACCTCCATCTTATAACCGGCTATGTACACGCCAACTGGACCAACCGGCAGGCAACCAAGATATTCAATAATTAAACCACTAAGGGTATTAGGACCATCATCAGGCAGCTGCCAACCTAGTAGTCGATTTATATCACGCACTGCTAACTGCCCAGATAAACAATAGCTACCATCTTTTCTGGGCAACATAGAACCTATAGTGATGTTCTCATAATCAGTAAACTGCCCTACCACCTCTTCAATAATATCCTGAATACTTATTAATCCACAAACATCACCATACTCATCTACCACCAAGGCAATTGAATAGGCGTGTTCTTGAAAATGGCGTAACTGTGACGTTAAACTTGTGCCTTCAGGAATATATTGTACTGGCAGTAACATCCGCATAACAGCTGATTTGTTTAATTGCGCACTTTGCATATGCCCAATCACTCTAGAAATAGGCAATATCCCTTGCGCATTATTAATATCCTGATGATATACCAACACCGTGGTACGTTTACAGGCAGCTAAAAAATCCATATTTTCGGACCAAGGCTTAGCTAAATCCACACCCAAAACATCACCTCGCGGTACAATAACATCATTCACCGTCATTTTTGCCAGATCTAAGACTCCAACCAGCATATCCTGAAAATCATCAGTCTGTGTATGCGTTAACGCAATGCGCTCAGACTGTATCATACTCCTAAGCTCATCATGAGAAAGCTTATCCAGTACTGGCGTATTGGTACAAACACCAAAAAAACGCAATAAACTTTGTGTGAAAAAGTCCATGATATAAATCAATGGCAAGCTCAGCCAAAACAATAAATCCAGCACCGGCGCTACCTTGTAAGCGAGTATATCAGCAAAATGCGCCGCCAGAGTTTTTGGTAACACCTCAGCAAAAACCAATACCACCAAAGTCACCACCAAAGGCATTACCATCAACCAATCAGCGCCTAAGTACTCTAAAGTAACCCAAGTACATAAAGTAGATAGTATGATATTCGCAAAAGTATTCCCAATCAAAATCATACTGAGCAGACGCTCTGGCTTGGAGAGTAAACGCTGTAAACGCAGCGCCTGAGGCTGCGCCTTCATTTTAGCATTATGCTGTAAACGATAACGATTCAAAGCCATCACAGCCGTTTCTGAACCAGAAAAAAAAGCAGAACAGACTAATAAGAAAAAAATTAAAAACAGGTAAACCTGCATAGCCATCTCCTAAACAAAGAATATAACTCAGCTCTTAATGCTAAGCTCTAACCCAAAGACTAGCACGAACGCATTTTTTTTCAATATATACATGATAAAAATACAACAAAGCCTGGTAAGAAAACACCGATGCAATCGAGAAGAATATTGACTATTAATGTAAAAAACAGTAGCATAATGCAGTTTAACAATTCTTAGATTTAGCCATGTTCGCCAACCTTAGCCAAAAAATCACTCAAACTTTTCGTACATTAAGCGGCACCGCCAATATTAATGAAGCCATGCTTGAGAAAAGTAGCCAAGAAATAAAAAGAGCCCTACAAGAAGCAGATGTAGCTAACGGAGTTATCAATGAACTACTAGCGGTATTCAAGCAAAAAACACTTGGCAGCGCCATCAACCCAAATATCAGCGCCGCTGATATGCTAATGAAAGAATTCTATGATACCACGGTAAAAATACTTGGAGATGATACACAACATAAGCTACATATTGATAAAAAACCAAGTACCATTATGCTAGTAGGACTTCAAGGCGCGGGTAAAACAACATTTGCCGCCCGCTTAGCAAAATATCTAATCCAACAAAAAAAGAAGCCATTACTGGTATCATGCGATGTCTACAGACCTGCAGCTATGGAGCAACTACGTATCTTAGCACAACAAGCCGACTGCCTATGCTACCCAAGTCAAGCACAAGACGACCCGATAAGCATAGTAAGCAATGCCCAGGCCAGCATGCAAGAACAAGGTTGTGACGTACTAATTGTTGACACAGCCGGTAGAATGCACGTCGACGCTGATATGATGGCAGAATCAAAAGCCATAAAACAACTACTACAGCCACAAGAACTACTATTTGTACTAGATAGCATGACCGGTCAAGATGCTGCACACACAGCAAAAGCATTCCATGACGAACTAGCACTAACTGGCTGTATACTAACCAAGACAGATGGCGATAGTCGTGGCGGTGCTGCCCTATCGGTGAGACATATCACCGGCAAACCAATTAAATTTGTAACCACTGGAGAAAAACTACAAGACATAGATAGCTTTGAACCAGAGCGCATAGCCCAACAAATTCTAGGCATGGGTGATATGGTCGGCTTACTACGCAAGTTCGAGCAACATATTGATAAAGACAAAGCCCAAAAGATGGTGCAAAAAATAACCAAAACTGGGCAATTTGACTTTCAAGATCTACGTGATCAATTACAACAAATGCAGTCCATGGGCGGCATGGAAAGCATCATGAAAAATCTACCCGGGATGAACATTCCACCCCAAATGCTCGAAGAGAAGTTAGCAAGCAAATCAACCGCACCCATACTACATATGATAGACTCTATGACTATGCAAGAACGTTATTTCCCGCAACTTGTTATCAACGTAGCTTCAAGAAAACGCCGCATCCTTAAGGGCTCAGGACGTAGTGCACAAGAATTCAACGACATGCTCAAACAATTCAAACGTATGCAGAAGATGATGAAAAAATTCAAAGGCAATAATATGCAAAAAATGATGCAAAAAATGTCATCCATGATGGGCGGCAAAAATTTTCTTCCTGGGGATTAACAAAATACCATGAAATTACTTTGCATTTAGCTTTTTTTCTTGTATAATACAGCGTCAAAGATGAAATCCATAACAAACCTGGTTATGGCAATAAAGAGGACAGACATGATTGTTATTAGACTTGCCCGTGGTGGCAGAAATAAAAAGCCTTTCTACCGTATAGTTGTAGCTGATAAGCGTTACCCACGTGATGGACGTTTTATCGAGCGCCTAGGTTATTACAACCCTATCGCGAATTTACAAGGCGACCAAATAATTGAGTTAAATCTTGATAGAGTTGAGTACTGGATAAATCAAGGTGCACAGGTTAGCCCTCGTGTAAAACAATTGGTTATCAGACAAAAGAAAAGTGCTGCAGCTTAATTAAGATCACTGACACTAATAACAGCAAGACAGCAATATCGGCTGTCTTTTGTTTTTAAGGGAGCCTATGAATAGCGAGACAATGATAGTAGTTGGTAAATTTGGCAAGACCCATGGTCTAAGCGGCGCTATTCGTATCAACAGCTACACCAAACCCGACACTAATATTTTCAACTATCAACCCTGGACTGTGGCAGACAAGCCAGTAGAAGTTAGCCACTGGCAACAACAAGGCAAACACTTAGTAGCGCAAATACAGGATATCGACCACATAGACACAGCCAAACTTCTCACTGAGCAGACCATATACATACCCAGAGCCATGTTACCAGCAACAGCAGAAAATGAATATTATTGGGATGATCTTATTGGCTTTCAAGTTATCAATACAGAGCAACAACATTTAGGTGAAGTAGAATACCTAACAGAAGGCGCCCAGTTTGATATGTTAGTTGTAAAACGCCCTGGAAAACAACCGCTACTAGTACCATACGAACCCGAGGTCATTTTAGCAGTCGAGCAAGAAAATAAAATAATTAAAGTCAACTGGGACGATATTGATGATAGCGACAACTAAAAAGTTACACTTTGATATAATCACGCTGTTCCCACAAATATGGCAAGCAATAGACCATGGCATTACTGCCCGCTGCCAGCAACAAGCTATTTTCACAAAAAAAACATGGCAACTTAGAGACTACGCAGATAAAGACGACGGCCGTATCGATGACAAACCTTATGGTGGCGGACCAGGCATGCTAATGCAATACCCTCCTCTACTAAGATGCTTAACAGCAATAAATAACTCACATACTAATAAACCATGGGTAATACAGCTTGATCCCTCAGGAGAAACATTAACACAACAAGTACTAACGCAACTTTATCAACACAACCAGATAGCCTTGGTATGTGGACGCTACGAGGGTATAGACCAACGTTTTACACAGCAGCATGTGGACCAATGTATTAGTGTTGGTGATTATGTACTCTCAGGCGGAGATATACCAGCAATGTTGTTAGTTGACGCTCTAGTAAGACAACTACCTGGCGCACTAGGCAATCCACAATCAGCCAGTGAAGATTCTTATCAACAAGGCTTAGTAGACCACCCTCATTACACCAGACCAAGCACCTGCAATAATCATGCTGTCCCAGCCGTTTTACTCAACGGTAACCATCAAGCAATCCAACGCTGGCGCAGAGCACAGTCTCTTGGAAGAACCTGGGAAAAAAGGCAACTTATCGGCCAAAAGCTATCTTATGATGATTTAAAATTACTCACTAGCTACATAGAAAATAGTTATAATAAAGATGACAAATAAAAACCAAAAACACTAAAGATCATATCCCATTGGCACACAAACAGTATATTAGTGAAAAAAAATAAGAATTTATTTTAAAAAGTGCTATACCAATATACATATGCAAATGCCTGGATACGGATATGACAGACAAAACACCTACTATTGTTGACCTAATAAGAGACTTACGCACATCAGTACAAGAGCTAAAAGAACAGGATAATCAAACGAATCAGAAGGATGTCGAAGCAGTAAAATCCGACATAACTAAGATAAAAGGTGATCTAAATGATTTACTAGATAAGGCAGAGAATGCATCTCTTAAAGAGAGAGATAAGTTAAAAAAGGCTATTGGCAAAATTGATCCTGAGAGTGATAAAGATAATTTACCAGAATCCAGCGAGATAGCAAAAGATTTTGTAGAAAAAAATAATTTAAAAATACAAACCGACACAGCCACACCAATGAAATTAGAAAGTAGTATTGAAGATTTCTTCTTTTTATCAACTAAATTAACATGCACAACTGATCTAAATATAATCGATGAAAACTTTAAAATACCAGAAATAGCAACTCAAAAAAATGCTGGTGGTACGAATATCTCCAAAGCAGAACAAGAAATACTCAGAGAATACCTTCAATACATGAAATTGAAAGCAATATCAGATGCTTTGAATAATCAAGACACAGCTCAATCAACTAGCGAGAACGAGCAAACCCCTTTTGCAAAATTTATCAGTGAAAAAAACAAAGGAGATGAATTTTTGGCTCTTGAGGATACACAAGTTGTTAAAGATATAGATAAATACCAAGAAGAAGCTCTTCGTAATTGTTACAATAATAAAAATAATCCTATCCGAGAAATTATAGAGTCAGATAAAAATAATCAGCTTCTAGTAGGCCGCCATGGAACATTCGATAAAGCAAGCCACACCTATAAACTCTCAAGCACCATGTATATCAGAAAAAGCAAAGTTGCAGAAAGATTACTTACAGCAGGTTTAGCAAGCACAGGATTACCAGTTAAATTTAAACTGTACGGACGCGATAATGTAGTGAAACATAAAATCCAAGAAATTGCTAAAGAATGCGCAAAAAGAGGTATAGATCCAAAACAAATAACTATTGAAACTGAAAAACTTAGCCTAGGTGGGGGTACTAGCCAGTTATTATCAGATATCACACAAAGAGCCATAGACCGGTATTCTTTTACAAACGATAAAAAACTTGCATGCCAACCAATACAAAATGGTGGTGTTGCACACGCATTTAATGACAAGTACAAAGATATAGAGTCTAAACTCAAGGATGAATCATACGAAAGCATTAAAAGCAGAGCAGATGTAAAAACTTACAATGTAAGTGGAAGTACAAAGGGAGACACAAGCAACCAAACAGATACACGAGAATACGGTGAGAACAACCCACTTCGAGAGGCAAAAATAACTGATGAAAAGAAAAAGGAATTAAGTGATAAAGCAGCAAAGATGATAGCAAAGATAGATCCTTTGACTGAAAAGCTTAAAGAATTAAAAATAAAAGAAAACCCATTGATGGCTTACCACCCTGATCAAGGCAAGAGTATCGGACTAGGTAACAAAACACACCAAAACCTTGCCACAAATCTAATTGTTCTAGAGGACAAAGTAGCAAATGCAACAACAGAACCCGAGAAAGAAGGTGTTATTAAAGAATTCAAAGAAAACTTAGCACAATACAATGTTACAGATGCTCAAATTTATGATCTACTTGATCAAAGCCTAGAGTTACAAGGAATCAAAGCAACCTATAAAGAGTTAGCAAGCAATCCTCCTTCTTCATCTCTATTTAAAACATTGAATGCAAGTGAAGATATGAAAAGATACTCGCAAGCAAAGAAAGAAGAAAAATTTATAGAAGCTGGCTTTGATAATAGATCAAGCAAGATTATTTCATTTATAAAAGATGGCTTTGCAAAGAAAGATGAATTAACAGAAGATCAACAGAAGGGTATGGAGCATCTTGTAGATAAAGCAGTCTACAGAATGACAGAAGCAAGTTCAACCCAAAATAAGCAAAGCATTGCGGGCTTAATCAAAACACAAGGCAAGAACTTAGCAGGTCAAGTTGCACTACACCGTGAAGTAGTTAAACTAGAGGCTTCAGCTAACACAGGTGATAAACCGCTAGAAGATAACGAGAAATATCAGGCATATAATATAAGCCAAAATAAAGCTGTTCTACCTGATGATGTTAGAAAGGAGCTTACAGGTTTGAATACAGAGCTTACAGCTTTGAAGAACAGTGATCCTATAAAAACTGAGGAAATAGAAGCAACGACCGAACAAATAACAGAAAGATTGAAAGAATACGGTATTGAAAACAAAGAAGATGCATTACTAGACAGTACTGACTACGCTAAAGTTATGAACAAAAAAAATGAACAAGCGGAAGTAAAGGTATTAGAAACACCAGGGATGATGTCTAATAAAGAAATAAGACTAGAAGCACCAGATATGGATGCAGCATTAGATAGTTTACTTTTATATAAAGATTTATGTAGAAAGGAATCTATACCTGAACCTGCTGACAAATCTGAAGAAGCTAAAAATGCGTTTGACTCTCAAAAACAAAAAATGAAAGAAGATATTGCGTCTGTAATTAGGAAAATGCCTGAAAATGTGCATTATGATAAAGATGATTTGATACAACAGTGTCATAAGGCTATTGACTCAAATAAAGAGATCGGTACACAACTAAAAAAAATACTAAACAACCCAAACGGTTCAGCTTTAAAAGATGCTTATAAGATAGACTATAAAGAAGACTTAACAAAATTAAAAGTAGTGACCAAGCAAAAATACACTGTATCTCCAGAAGCATACACAGCTCTTCGCGATACTAAGCAAATCACAAATAATGCCAAAAGTTCTAGAACAGCACCCGACACCTACAAGGAAGAGCTAAAAAAAGAAGTAGCAAAAATTGCAGCTGTCCTGCCTAAAGATAAACAAGAGGCATTAATAAAGAATTGTAATGATAAAATAGACAACTATGACAAAAAAAACTATTTTCTCAAGGAAGGCCACAAGCAATTAAAAGGTGATGAATTAGAAAAAGCAGGTGAAAAATTAGAAAAAGAAATAAGCAAAATTCTAGTCCGTGGAATCAAAGAAGAATTCAATATACCAGACAAGATAGATATTGATCAGATACTTCCAGTAAACGATGAATCTTATAATAATAAAGTCGAAGATAACACCTTAGAGGTTGAGGATCTAGATAAAAAAATAAAGAATGCAAATGATGTAATGAAAGGTTTTGAAACTGGCAACATGGCCGAGGTTACTAAAGCATGTTTTGCAGAACAAGAACTAAGCAAAGAACAAGCGACCATCATTATTGCGACCACAGTATACGAAAAATTAGGAGATACAGCTACTGCGCAAACATTCGAAACGACAACTACTGTAGACAGTTCAGCACAAGCACCAACAGCCACAATGAGCGAGATAGTTAATACTATGGTTGAAAGTATGAATATAAAATTTGAAGACGGGGGGAGTAAAGAAAAGTTCAAAGCAGAATTAGGAAATAAATTTACTAATCTGGGAATAAGTAACAGCACAACAGATATTAATTTCGAAAATGTACAGACAGATAAGACAAACCCTGCTCCTAGCAGTAATACAAGAACAGTAGAAATAAAAAGCTTAGACAACTTTGTTAAAGCAGCAATAAAAAAGACTGCAGACACTACCCCTGTGGCAGACAAGGATGGATCGAAAAATGCTCTAGACAATACAAACGCGACCATCCCAAAACCTGATGGACTTAATGGACGTTAAGGATAAAATCAATAAAAGATAACAACAGACCTAACAATCTATAATTTTCTACAATATCAACATTGACTTTCTGCATGAATTCAGTATAATGTGAGCTCATTAATGCTTAATTACGCGGAAAGAATTATGGTTAACATCAATACAGTTATACAAGAATACGAGAGCAAACAAATTGCAGGCAAGGATATTGTAGATTTTCGTGCTGGTGATACCGTAGTTGTCGCAGTAAAAGTTCGTGAAGGTACCCGTGAGCGTATCCAGAAATTCGAAGGCGTTGTTATCGCTAGACGTAACCGTGGGTTCAACTCATCTTTTACTGTAAGAAAAATATCTTATGGTGAAGGGGTTGAAAGAACATTCCACCTCTACAGTCAACAAATCGATCAAATCACTGTATTAAGACGCGGTGATGTTAGACGTGCTAAACTATATTACTTGAGAAATCTCACAGGTAAAAAAGCACGTATTAAAGAAAAAATCGTTCGTAAAAAAGAAAAAACCAGCAAGTAAGCACTGCGCTGCTATTTTCAAATCAAGCTATCTATTTGCTAAAACATCTACCTGTAGCTATAATGCGCTATCAAAGTGGAGAAAAGCATGTTCACTAAGAACATTATATTTGCACATTCTGGCGGCGTAACCAGTGTACTCAATACCACAGCAAGTGGCTTAATTAGTAGAGCAAAACAAAAAAACGTTAATACTTTAATCGCAAAAAACGGCATACTTGGCTTACTAGAAAATAAATTATATCGTAGCGATAATCTTAACGAACATGATTTAACAAAACTAAGACAAACACCTAGCAGTGTCTTTGGCTCCTGTCGCTATAAACTCCCCCATCACCATGAAGACCCGCAATTATGGCAAACATTATTTCAAAACTGCCAAGAACACAATATTGATGCCATTATCTACCAAGGCGGTAACGACTCCCAAGACACCAGCCTCAAAATCATGCAAGCTGCTGCAGCATACCAATACCCCATAACCTGCTATGGTATTCCAAAAACGATTGATAATGATTTATACGGCACAGATTTTAGCCCCGGCTTTCCATCTTGTGCAAAATACCTAGCCACAAGCATTCAAGAAGCCAGTCTAGATACACAAGCTATGTCACGATCATCCACGAAAGTATTTATTATGGAAGTAATGGGACGTCATACTGGCTGGTTAGCTATGGCCAGCGCATTAGCGGCAAAAACCAGTGCGCAAGGACCACATATTATACTTACCCCTGAACGCCCTGTTGATATTAGTAATTGGCTTGCCTATACAAAAGCCACCGTTGCACGCTACGGCCATTGTGTTATCGTCGCATCTGAAGGCATTATCGATCAAAGCACACAACAACGACTCTGCACCAATAGCACCACAGATGCTTTTGGTCATCAAAAACTTGGTGGTGTCGCTGCACAACTTGCACAATTAGTTGAAACACAACTACAGTTTAAAACCCATTATGCTATACCAGATTATCTACAACGATCTGCTGGACATCTACGCTCAGAAGTTGATGATCGTATAGCATGGCAATTAGGACAAGAAGCTATAGACTTATATCTTAAAAATACAGCCAGCTGCTTACTAGGTCTCAGCAGAACCAAAGACGATTGGCAAATCACACCAACATCACTAGCTATTTGCGCAAACAAAGAAAAAAAACTACCAGACAATTTCTACAGTGATAACGCCATGCATATCAGCGCAACTGGCAGAGCCTATTTTCTGCCACTCATACAAGGAGAAGTATATCCCAATTATCAGCATGGACTGCCTGATTATTTCGATAACAGCAAATTACAACTACTGAACAAAGTGAGTGCATAATGAATATTAATGCCCTAAATGCTATTGCAAAACCACATAGTCTCTACAGCCATACGCTACATTGCTATTGTCTAATTGGCCTTACTCTTGCCTGTCTATTTCAAGATGGCTATCAAGGCAGCTTTATGCCATCACTGATAAGCACATTAGGTATGGGCTTAGCATTAATCAGTCCAGCTATAATAATATATTTACGTAAAATAGCCCATAACTGCTACCCAAATCTTCCTGTACGTTATGCCTACATTATCCAATTCATTCTACTATGGACACCTGCAAGCCTATTACTATTAAAAAATCCAACAGGCTACTATTTCTTTGGCTGTATAGCATGTGGCTATCTAGGCCTACTAAGCACGATTATCAACCAAAGCCAAATTCTAAGCTATACCACACCCAACCGCTATCAAAACAGCCTATACCAGCAGTATTTAGCCATGGTTGGCGGCTTACTCTGTGGCTTACTATTAGGCAAGCTTTGTCTTGATCTAGACTGGCTACGTAGCTTATGTATTGCATTTAGCGCATTCTATATTTTTAGCTATAGTATTAAACGTCATAACCCAAAACCTATCACCCAAACACAAGAACAAGAGAGCTTTACTGGACTTACTCAAGCCTTAAGCACATTATTTAACACCCATCCTAACCGTATTCAAATCACCACACTATTATGGTTTTGGTTACAAGCAGGCTGGCTTGGCTCCTTAAGCTTTGCCTACGCCCTTAATCTATGGCCATTCTGGGTGGCAGGTATGGCACTTGGCACCTACAGCTGCACCAATAAACGTTTGTATCCATTAAATGAGACAGCCGCCTCTTGGTTATATCTAAGTTTTGGCCTTTGTATTGGCATGCTGCCCTGGTCATGGCTAGTAAGCCCAGAATCACAGTCACTATTAACACTACTCGCGCATGAAGCCTTAGTGCTAGTAATGGGCACAATTACTGCTTGGCTAGCCATACCTGCCATTACCCAACTACATGTTAGTAATCAATTAAACCAAAACTATTTCATCCATGCCATCACCCACTTTCTTGCGATGGGAGCACTGTGGCTAGGCGCCCTACTAGCACAATCATTATCTTGTTCGCATTCTATCATATGCCTTGCAGCACTATCCTTTGGCATGAGTTATTTGCATAAAAAAAATGCCACTATCACCCCTATATTTCTCCTATTAAGCAGTCTAGTCAGGGGCATGTTAAAAGCACTATATACTGTTGAAGTCTATGGCGAATACCCACAAATGTCTAATGAACCCACCTTAGTTATTGCCAATCATACCAGCTTCCTAGACGTCCCACTTATTGGCACACTATTTCCAGAGAAATTAGTATACCCTATTTTCCCAACCTGGATGGACTATTGGTTTATTCGTGAGGCTGGCGCCTTTTTTGCAGATATTTTCCCAATGAAACCTTCTAGCCCTCATAGTATGTTACAAGTGGTAAAAGCTATTAAATCAGGTAGACGTTGCCTGATATTCCCAGAAGGCAGGTTGAGTAATACCGGCAATATTATGAAGCTCTATGACGGCGCAGCATTTATATGTGATCACACCAAAGCAAAGATACAAACTATAATCATTCACGGCGGCATGAACCATATCTCCAGCCGTTATGACGGTCGCAGTAAAAAAAGACTATTCCCTAAAATACGTCTTGGCATACACGATGGCATGCATATTGAATATGCCAATTTAGACGCTAAAGCCAGAAAACCCTTTATCATAAGAAAAATGTACCAAGCATTAACCGATACACAATTACAAATGACCCCAAAAATGCATATTCACCAACTACTTTATCAAGCACAATACCAATACGGTAACAGCAAAGCAATCGTCCGGGATCACAACTGGGTACATACCTACACTTACAAAGCCCTTATAGAAAAAGCCTGTAGCATTCAGAAAGGACTCCGCCACCTACCACAAAACAGTATCATCGCACTAGAAATACCAAGTGACAGTCATTTAGCAACTTGCATGTTAGGCTGCTTTTTTGCAGGCCATTGCGCCCTACCCATTAATCCAGAAACAGCGCTTACAGAACGTATTGCTATTCTAAAAAGATATAAGGTTAGCTTATTTATAAGCACCCAACAACCTGAAGAAGGCATACTAAAACACCTTGATAAAAACAACATCAAGCTACAAACCCCTAATAATATTGAACAACCAACCTATTTCTGGGAAATACCAAGTATTAAACAAGAACCCGAAGATAGTGCTGCAATTATATTCACTAATAGCAATGGCAAAGACATCATACTCAGTCATCATAATATAGTGCAACATGCTGAACAATTACGCGTCAGCACCAGCACACTAGGACAAGATTGTTGTTATAACCAAATTGGACTACATAGCCCATTAGGTTTTCATATGGGGCTTATGTTACCTATTGTCGCTGGAATACCCACAACCTTAACTGGCGGCAGCAAACAACCTAATGCTGAAATTGAATCTATCTACGACACCCAAGCAAGTATTATAATAGCCCAAAGAGACTTCCTAGAAAATGCAAAAGAATCAGTATACTGCCATCAAGACATCCAACGTATACGCACTATATACTTACCAGGACCAAAGCATGATGATGATTTACAAGAGCATTGGATTAATCACTGTAAGACAGAAATATACACTGTATTCTGCCCAGAAGACACTGCCTGTATAGTAGCTATGCATCATCCAACCTACCATGCCAATTATGGTATTGGCCAGCTATTACCAACCACATATTTTGGTGATCAACTACAATACCACCAAGGCCCTCTTGCACACAGCATTAGCTTTAACAGTCTACATGGACCTCAACTGAGCAGTCTTATCTACGCTTCTAAACAACAAAAATTTATAAAAAATCCAAATTCAAACTACCAGTTTACTAATAGTATGCAAATAAATAATCTAGGATTCGTGCAAGAAGACAGCGAAAGCACAGCAGCCAGCAACAGCTAAACGCTCTGCAAGCTATTATGTTTTAATCGCTTAATTGCCTTGTTATTTTATACGTAACTGTCATCAAGGCAGTGGGCAACATAACCAAAAACAAACTCATACTAAAAGACAAACCAAAAGGAATCTGTCTTAATACTTCCATCCATACAAAACAACCAGCACCCATAGCTAAAACAACTAATAACAATGGAATAAAAATACGTGAGCGCTTAGTACTTGCTTTTTCTAATACCGCCACACACATTAATAACACAAAAGCATTTTGCCAGGGTTGCAATAAGCGCAACCACCACATAGGCCAACCTAAACGCCCAGCTATTCCTAAGTCCTTACCTTTGGTTAAACCATTATATAGCTGTACTAAATTAAGATATTCAGAACGCATAGCACTTAAATCGACCACATCTGGATTAACATGTAATGGCATACGTACCTGATGATGTAAACCATAAGATTCTGCATCACTATCTAAATTATGCACATGCAATTCATCAGCAACCCAAACACCTGCTGATTGATAACGCATACTAGGTGTATATGACCAAAGATTTAAGCCACGCTTATCCAAAACAAAATGATATACACTGCGTAAATGCCAAGTATCATCTCCAGAAAGTGCGCGCAAAAACCCATCTTTAGTACGCACCCAAATAGAAGCAGCATTCTGGCTAATCTGACCAGCGCTAGCACGCTCTGAGCGCATTTGTTTCGCCCATAATGCCATAACAGGAGAAACAACCTCACTAACCAAAGCCACAGAACTTACTAATATAAGCACCATAGGTAATAACCATAGTAACAATCTAGTTTTAGATACACCTAAAACCTGTAAGGCCAATAGCTGCTGTGTCTGCCGCATACGCAAAAACCATAGCAATCCACTTAATACAAATAATATGGCCTGGAAACGCACCAAATGAAATGGCATCATACCTAAAGTATACACCAACAGATCAATCACTCTATAGTTCTGTCCCACATGCTCAAAATCACCTAGACAGGTCAACAACCAGATCATAACCGCACCCAGTGTCCATACAACTAAAAAGCTATTAAGTAATAAACGCCGACTATAAGCTGCATACATCATTGCCAATGCTCCATAGCGCCAGCAGCAGTCGCAAGCAATAAGCTAATACCTAGAACATAAGCATGTGCCAATAGATAGCACCATATATATGCATAAGATACCACTGCAGCCTTAGCCCACATAATTGCAAAAAAATAAGTCACATACACAAAACACATAACCACAGCAATACGCTTAGCATATTGACGACAATGAACATCGGTTAGTAAAATATAACAAGACAGCAGCAAACCCATAAAAAAAAGTACTATATTAAAACGCCATAATAAAATACTAAATCTGGTAAAATCCATATTACTAAGCAGAGAAAAAGTATCAACAAACTGTTCATTATTTGATAAAAAATTAATACTTGAGGCAACAATAGGCATTTCCACCTGAGAAAAATCCATAGTAGTTAATACTTTAGAATCACTCACCATAACTGACTGTCCCTGCTGTAAATCTAATGATGGATAAATACCACCATTAACACCAAAATCATTCACATAAAACCAATGTAATTTATCATCTTGATCAGGTGGTATTAAAAACACTCGCATATCCTGCTTATCATCAAACTTATACGCCAACATTTTCTTATCGCCTAATTGCACATGGCCAAAATAACCAGGAGCTAAGTGCCAAGTCCATGGCTTAGCAATAGCATCTTTTAATAACATACTCTCATACTGTCGTGACCAAGGCTCTAAAAAACCTTGCAGCATAAACAAAGCAATCAATATTAATAAGCTATGCTGACAAATACTCAACCAGCGCTGATCATATGACCAACCAATAGCAGAAAAAACTAAGGACTGTTGAGTGTTAGCCCATTGAATATGATTATATACCACACTAGCAAAATAGCATGCCGGCAATACCATTACTATATAAGTTGGTAAAGACAATGCCCATAGCTGAGCCCAGAGACCATAACTTAAATCTAGAGGTAACACCATACACTTTTCTAATAGCTCAATAAAACTCAATAGCAATACCATACCCCACAGATAAAAGCAGCAAGACCGGAAAATACTCATATTAATATATTGAGCTAATAACATATTATCAACCTAATTCAGCTAAAGTAATTGTGGCATTTTATCAAGCCAAGCTGCCCTATCTTGGGTAGCCTCATGACATAATACAAAACCTCTAAGCACATTATCATCATCATAATATGCACTAACGGCCCTATCTGGTTCATCCACTTCATCTCGCCAAGCACCCGAAATATCACCGCGTACTGGAACTAACGTTAATGGCAAAGTGGGCATTTTAACAACTACAGGCATAGCTGGGTACATAACCGGCGTATCATCATTCAGCAATGTTTTTGATAGCGCTTTCACTTGTTGTTTAATAGGCGCAACATAAGTTAAATGTAGACCTGCAATACAAGCACAATCGCCTATAGCAAAAATATTATTCAAATTGGTTCTTGCATAATTATCACAAATATAGCCATTTTTATTTTTCTCAATACCAGCTATTTCTATATCAGTATTAGCTTGAATACCAATAGCAGCCAGAGCAATATCCACTACTTTCTCAATACTCTCTTGGGTACGTAATAATAATCCATCCACATGTTTAGCACATGAGTCCAAACCAGCAGTATTAATCCATTCCACCCCCATACCCTGCAGGTGTGTCGTGACACGCTGGCCAATAAACTCTGGTACCAGACCAGATAAAGCAACTTTTGTTTGAGAAAAAACCGATACTTGATGACCTGCATAGGCCAAATCATGAGCAAACTCAACCCCAATTAAACCTGAACCAATAACTGCAACCCGTTTTTTAGCAAATAAATGCTCACTAAGCTGTTCATAAGCCTCTATATCGTTTACTTGTCTTATCTGCTCTCCTCCTGATATAGTTAGTTTTTTTGGCTTAGAGCCTGTTGCCAGCACCAATTTTGCATAAAGCAAACTCTTTTGTTGATCAGCTACTGTATAGTGCACTACACAATCTTGAGGGTTAATAGATTGCACACAAGCAAAATTAATAATCTGTATATTATACTTTGCTACCATCTCATCGGCAGATGCAGTAACAATATCAGCCAATGTTTTTTTATGATACAGTGCGCTAGATAGCATTGGCTTAGGATAAAAGCGCCCATCATGCTTACATAAGATAACCACAGCTTGATCTGGAGAAACCTCTCGTATAGCCTGTACTAGGAAGTAAGCAGCCATA
>CACBGS010000010.1 GCA_902538855.1 uncultured Coxiella sp. | reverse complement strand
AAGCAAGGAAAATTCACCATGCCTGGAATAATCAAAAACATATCAATGATATTATGCTGTTTCTGCACGAGCATGGGATAGGTACCACAAGAGCTATACGGATATACAAAATATATGGCGTTCAAGCAATAAGTAAAATACAAGAAAACCCCTATCGATTATGTCATGATATGCACGGTGTAGGCTTTAAAACTGCTGATCAATTAGCACTATCCCTAGGCTTTGAAAAAAATAATAGCTTTAGGTTAACATCAGGTACATTGCACGCATTAAATGAGTATACCCAAGCTGGCCACAGCGCCATAGAAGAAGGACAACTTATAGAAAAAGCCGCAGAATTATTAGAAACATCTAACGAAACAATACATACCACCCTTACGAATATGCTTCAGGAGAGCAAGCTAAGTAACGATTATATTCAAGGTCAAAAAATCATATATCTCAATCATCTATATCAGGCTGAGGTATATATTGCAGAAAAAATAAACAATCTACTACATAGCCCAAGCCACCTTCCAGAAGCACATCAATTACAAGATAAGCTCAACAATATTGAAAAAAATATTGGCTATCAACTATCCAGCTCACAACACAGCGCATTAAAAACCATACTTAGCCACAAAGTATCAATTCTTACAGGAGGACCTGGCGTCGGTAAAACAACCCTGGTTAAAAGTGTTACACAAATACTCAGCAAAGCACATGTAATCATTAGCATAATGGCACCAACCGGCAGAGCAGCCAAAAGACTACAAGAATCTACATCTATGCAAGCTAAAACCATACATCGCAGCTTAATAGTTGACCCAATAAGTAAAAAATTTCAACACAACCATAGCAACCCACTCAAAACAGAATACTGCATTATAGACGAGAGCTCTATGCTAGACATTCAACTATTCGCTCAATTATTATCAGCTTTACCAGCATATTGCGGCTTATTACTAGTAGGTGATATTGATCAATTACCATCAGTAGGGCCTGGAACAATACTTAAAGACCTAATAGACTTTAAACGCATACCCACAATTGCACTTAGCGAAATATTTAGACAAGCGCAAACATCCACAATAGTACAATACTCACACTTAGTAAGAAAAGCAAAAACACCAGATTTTAATTATGATAAAAACGCTCTACAAGATTGCTATTTTATAGATATAGACAGTGAAGAAAAATTTTACAACACCTTAACTCAGCTCTTACTAAAGCGTATACCAGAGCGCTTTGGCATAAGCAATCCACATGACATACAAATACTCTGCCCTATGCGCAAAGGACCTTACGGCACAGAAAAACTAAACAAACAAATACAAGAACTACTAAATAGCAAAGCAAAAACCGCGTTAAAGCACGGAGTAACAGAGTACAAAGAAGGCGATAAAGTCATGCAACTTCGAAACAACTATGACAAAGATGTCTTTAATGGTGATATAGGAATAATTAAAAAGATTAATAAAGAAGAACAATATGTTAGTATTTATTTTGAAGACAAATATGTAAACTACTACTTAGATGAACTTGATGAAATAACACTTGCCTATGCAATGACTATTCATAAAAGCCAAGGATCTGAATTCCCTGTTGTGATAATGCCTTTATTTACTAGCCACTACATGATGCTACAACGCAACCTTGTCTATACAGGTATGACCAGAGGTAAGAAACTACTACTAATACTAGGACAAAAAAAAGCCTTACATATGGCAATAAAAGATCAAGGTCAAGCAACAAGAATTGGTTTTTTACCACACCATCTTGAACAAAAACACAAAAAAACCCTGTAGTTAAGGAAATATAAAAAAATAATTTCATATATAAACAGCAATATAAATAAATAGTTTTACAAAAGTTTGAAAACGGATAAATTTCATCTATAATTGAATAAGTTTACTAGGATGTAGTGCTATGTCAGTCGAACCAATCTTATTTGCAAGAAATGTACCTGGAGATGGCTCATGCGGTTACTATGCTGCAGCTAAAGGCCTAATAGCTAACTTACTTCAAGACAAATTCAGTATAACGAGCGAAAACGCTATGCTTACTGACAACAGAAATAAATTCCTAGAAATTACTTATAAAGTTATCCAAAGTCATCCACAATACAAAAATGAACAAACTGTGAATTCCTTCGAAAGTTTGAAAGAAATGCTTAAAACTAACGAGACAGATGCAATGACACTAATGGCGCATGCATTACATGCATGGCAGCTATATATTCTAGCTAGTCCTGAGCGTCGGGAACACATCCAAGCCAGCTATTTAGACAAGATTAAAGAAAATTCTGCACTAACTGATAAAATCAGCGCATTAGCAAGTCAAAATGATGACAAAAAGCTAACCAAAGCATGTAAACAGTTAGTTGATCTATTAGGAGAAAATAATAGAACCCTTAGCGAAGATTTACCTGAGGTAATAGAAATAATACTAGATCAAAGCAAGAGTGAGCAACCTGAGATTGCAAATATCCTTACAAAGATAAACATGGAAATTACAGGCTGTGATGTTATCTGTGATAGATTAGCTGACCTACACGGAATAGGACTAAATACAGAGTGTATAAACGATGTATATCCAGGTGCGATAGGATATTTTAAACTACTTAAGAGGTTTGATTTAGAAAAAAAAGATAAAAGTACTGATTATACAAACTACATTGTTGATCACAGCAGGACACTAATGACTGACGGTCGTTACTACGCAGATCAATATACACTAGCATCATGTTGCTACTCTTTAGGTATTACACTAAATATCTTGCATACCTATAGAAAACTCACAAGTAGCCACGAAGAGCAAAAAGAAGAGTACATAAAACTACTTACAGAATCGCTACTGAAAGACTATGAAGGCAAGCCAATAACTGAGGAAAATAAACAAAGCTTAGTCAGTAGATACAAAGATCATTTTGCAGAACAAAAGCAAGCAAATGACAATAAAGTAAGTCAGATACTAGCTGTCGATTACAGAAGTAATTTTATGTGCAGTGACATTACCGTCAAACAAGAAGAAGCATCAATTGTACTTGCACTAGCTCTATCAGATACTATGCAGCCACAAAAAAACTGCGGTGGAGGAACTGAAAAAAATGGTAATCACTTTCTAACGCTATTAGATAAAGATAGCAATGATGAATACAAACAACATTATCCAAATAGTAACCCGCCACACCCAGTTATACCTTTAGATGTTAAAAAGCTCGCTGATCTCGCAACAAATAATTACAAAAGTCTAACAAAAAATACTAATAGCAATTTTAGTAGTCAAGTTAGTAAAGGAACAAAAAGTACGAAGCAAAATTTTAGCACGTCAATAAAAAACTTTTTAGCAAGCTGTATTAAAGCGGTAAATAGATTTTATATTAGTATTCGAACGACGCTAACCAGTATACTAACTCACCTAAAAAAAGCCCTACCTACTATACTTCCCAAGGCAGTTAGCGTTAAAGCTGTAGGATCAAGCCAACTACATAGGCCTAATGCTAAAGATAGAGCAGCTACTGATAGTACATACAGCCATACTACACCGACTAAATCTCTAAAAGTGTAGTCTTAAAGATAGGGAAAAACCTATAGAAGGGTTTAAGCACTTATCACCGATACTCAACACAGTATTACCATCATTAAGGCAAGGTATACAATCTCGTAGAGGATATCTTATATCCAGTTCAGAATAATATCGCTTCAGTTGCTTTCTTGTAAGTAAACCAGTAGCTAAGAGGTGAGCAATATTAGAAACTAAGTACTTAGATGTATAAATCTTACTATCTTTTTCTATAGCCAAAGTAAAATGCAACTGCCGTGTACCTGGTTGCCACAACACAGAGAATGCAGCATGCAAATCAGCTCTACTTAATAACCAGATATCATCTCCTGAAACAATAAGCTGATATTGATCTGTGATAATAGCAGGATGCCTATCATGTGCTGCAGCAATGCATTGGTGTAAAAAGTCGTTTAATCTAGGCTCATCTATAACATACCAGCCTCTAGACTGTATCCAATTACGTAGCAAAAATGATTGTTGCTGCTGCTCTAATCTAGTAAACTCAGATCTTTTAATAGAATACAAACCCCAGCGTAATCTTGAAATAGACAATCTATGCTCTAGTGCATAATTTTTTAGTAACTCAGCATCCCCTGCTAAGCGAGTAAGAGACCTATTTGCAGAGCTTACAAAATGTGGCCATTTACTAATAAGTGCTGATAAGACATGATGACGTAAGTAGTTACGCTCAATACTAACATCAGAATTACTGGGATCTTCTATCCATACACAATCTATAGCAGTTAAATAAGCCCTTAGAAATAATGGATCAATATCAAGCAACGGACGACATACGCTTATACCTCTATTAGCTGAGATAACCTGCATACCAGCTAATGCAATTAAACCAGCACCTCTTATTAATCTCTGCAAATGTGTTTCTATTTTATCTTTAGCATGATGCGCCAGAAACAATACACCAGCATTATTAGCCATAACTTCTGCAAAAACATTCCAGCGTTCTTCTCGGGCTCTAGTTTCAAAGCTAGTACCAGAAGTATGCTCCATATGTAAACATTTAACAACACAGCTTATATTATATTTGTCAGCAAGAGCTACACAATGCTGAGCACAGAGGTCAGCATTAGCTTGCAAACCATGATTTACGTGTATTGCGGTGATACTTGCACCAAATTTTGGCGCCAGCTTAGCCAGTGCAATCAGCAGCGCTGTTGAATCTGCACCACCACTCCAAGCTACATACCATACTGTAGCAGTGACATTATAATCAACCAAAGTGTCATGCAATAAAGCTTCAAAAGCAGTAGGTTCATCCATAATTATTAGCCCAAGGACTTATTCAGCCAAACTTGGCAGCATCCACTTATGATAACGCTTACTGAGTAGATCATCTATATCCATATTATATAAACGATCTATAATAGGAGTTATAGCATTACGAACTTGTAGAAAGCATTTATCATAATCTCTATGAGCACCACCAGCTGGTTCAGCTATTATCTCATCTATTAGTTGTTTTTCGTATAATGCATCCGCAGTAATACCCATTATATTCGCAGCCTGCTTAGATAAAGCAGCATCACGCCACAAAATAGCTGCACAGCCCTCTGGAGAAATAACAGAAAACACAGCATACTCCAGCATAAACAAATAGTCTGCTACACCCATTGCCATTGCACCACCACTCATTGCTTCGCCGATAACAACGCTTATAATTGGCACCCGTAATTCAGACATCATAAGCATATTACTAGCAATAGCTTCACTTTGATTAGCAAGCTCTGCATCAACACCAGCATCAGCACCTGGAGAATCTAAAAAAGTAACCACCGGCATTGCATATTTTTGAGCAAGCTGCATAAGTCTTTTGACTTTTCTATAACCACAAGGCTTAGGCATACCAAAATTGACCCGCAAATTCTCATCTGTATTACGCCCTTTTTGCTGAGCAATAACCATGACACTTTTATCGTTAAGTGTAGCTACACCACCAACAATAGCATGACATTCGCCAGAATAACGATCGCCACTAAGTGCATCAAAATCATCAAAGCAGGCATGTACAAAATCCAAGCCATGCGGTCTTTTAGGGTGACGCGCAAGTGCTAATTTCTGCCATGGTTCTAAATTAGAAAATGTTTGCTCAAGAGCTTGGTCAATTTTCTTACGCAGTATCTTAACTGCATCAGACTCAGTGCCATTTAAAACGGCACTGTTTAATGTCTTAAGCTCTGCCTCTAAAGCAGCAACTGGTATTTCAAAGTCTAGCAAGTCTTCCATTTGTAAACCTGCCTACACTCTACTCTTCTGGAGATTCTGTATCAGTAAGCTTTTGCTTAATCATATCTCCAAGATTACTGCTTGGTGGAGTTGTATTATAATCTGCTGCTTTGATATTAGTATCTGAAGAAGACTTTTTAGCACTTAATGGTAAGTGATAATTTCTTGACTCATGTAACGTAACATATAAATCTAGAGTATCACCAACAGCAATATCCTTAGCAACTTCATCAGCTTTCACTATGCCATTAATCTTATCATTAACTTTTACCGTAACATACTTAGCATCCTTACTGAGCACAGTGGTAGTAATTTTAGTACCCTTAGAATGCTCTTCACAGAAGTCAGCAAATGGATCTGGTGTAAGCTGCTTAACACCTAATGAAATACGCTCACGCGAAGGATCACTACTTAGTACTATAGCTTCTAGCTCTTCATTTTTCTTCATATTTCTTATAAGCTTTTCGCCAGACTCAACCCAAGATAAATCAGTAGCATGAACTAGACCATCTATGCCACCATCTAAACCGATAAATACGCCAAAGTCAGTTATAGTCTTGATACTACCTTTAACTTTATCGCCAATAGCATGGTTATTAGCAAATTCTTCCCATGGGTTAGGTAAACACTGTTTAAGACCTAATGATATACGGCGTTTGCTCTTATCAATATCAAGAACCATGACCTCAACTTCATCACCTACTTTAACCACTTTGTTTGGGCTAACATTTTTATTAGTCCAATCCATCTCAGACATATGCACTAAACCTTCAATAGCATTTGTTATTTCAACAAAACAGCCATATTCAGTCATATTTGTTACTTTACCAAAGACCTTACTTTGTAATGGGAACTTCTCTTCTAAATCTTCCCATGGATCTTCCTGTAGCTGTTTTAGACCTAGTGATACTCTACTCTTCTCTTTATCATAGCTAAGAACCTTAACTTCAATCTCTTCACCAATCTTAACTAGATCACTAGGATGCTTAATACGCTTCCATGACATATCTGTTATATGAAGCAAACCATCAATACCACCTAAATCTATAAAGGCACCGTAATCAGTTAGATTTTTCACTGTACCTGTGACCACTTTAGCAACATCTAGTGATTCAAGTACTTTCTTACGCTCTTCACTACCATGCTCTTCTAGTATCGCACGTCTTGATACAACTATATTATTACGTTTCTGATCAAGCTTGACTATTTTAAAGTCCATTTCTTGACCTACAAGTGTTTCCTGCAGACGTATAGGCCTAACATCTACTTGTGAACCTGGTAGAAAACCTTTCACACTACCTACTGCAATACTAAAGCCACCTTTCACACGCTCAGTTATAACTGCACTAATACTATCACCACTTTCATAAGCAGCCTGAATAACAGCCCACTCAACCGCTTTACGCGCCTTCTCACGTGAGAGGCATGTCTCACCATAGCCATTTTCTGCCGCTTCTAGAAACAAGTCGTATTCCTGACCAATTTCAACTGGATTTTCAGCAGCATCTGTAACAAATTCATAGATGGGTATGATAGATTCTGATTTTAAACCAGCATCAATAACGACATAGTCATCGCGAACATCAATTATTTTACCTTTTATAATTGACCCTTGATCAAGGTTAAGCGATTCAAGTGATTGTTCAAAATCTTTTATAAACTGTTCAGTTTCATTATCCATAGAAACGTCTACATTGTGTGTAGTACTCATATTAGTGTGTATCCTAGCGTACTTTATGCTATACGCATGTAAAAAAGTTAATAAAAACTTGTAAACCTTACGCTTACAAGTCGGCCATTATCATTGCAACGACATCCTCGACCGAACACGTAGAAGTATCAATAACCTTAACACCTACAGATTCAGAGTCAGTAGCGCGCTTCATATCTAAAGCGTCGCGACGACGTATACTTTCAATAATATCGGCCATTGTAGCATCTTTTCCATTTTTTTTCAACTGACTATATCTTCTTTGTGCACGCAAGGTATCTGAGGCTTTTAAAAACACTTTAAGCTTAGCATCTGGAAAAACCACAGAACTCATATCCCTACCCTCTGCAATTAATCCAGGGGCTACACGGTATGCTCGCTGGATAGGCAACAAAGCCTGACGAAGCTTATGATTACGTGCTATCTTAGCAGCATAAGTACCAACAGACTCATGGCCTAAGCAATATCCCATATCATGACCGTCCACATATGTATGCACAATACCATCTTCAACCGAACAGACAATATTACCTAGTTTAGACTGCCATGATGCTGGAATAAAATCCAAATCCTCACCACAACCTTCTTCTTGCATAGAAAAAGCCAAATACCTATATAGCATACCACTATAAAGAACACTCCAGCCCAATTTCTTAGACAAAGCAGCTGCAATAGCAGTCTTACCTGTTGCAGCCAGACCATCAAGAGCAATCACTGGGTAAAGGCTATTTTCAGTCATAATTAACCGCCATTTTTTCTGATTCAAAGCGATATGATTGCAAAAATCTACATAAGCTCTCAAAGGCTTGCACTGTAACATTATGGTAAAGATTAATACGAATATCACTACCCATTTTGTGACCAGAAAGCCCGTACAATCCTGCAGCATTGGCTTTAAATAAAAAATCATCTCGCATATTAACATCTAGTAAATCAAAGCATATATTTTGCAAAGAAGATTTTTGCATAAGATAATTACACTTATAGCACTTATGTGCAGTAATAATTGTATACAAAGCATGCGAACGCTGCTGTAAATCAGCATATAATTTACTGATACCACCTTGTTCTAGCATCCAGTCTACCATTAAGCCACAAACCCACCATGCAAACACCGGCGGCGTAACCGACAAAGAATGTGAAGCAGCATAGAACTCATAGGATTGTGTTGCTAGACTAGGTTTAAATTTTATCAGCAAATCTCTTCGCACAATAGCAACAGACATACCAGCAACACCAAGTGTTTTCTGGGTAGCTGCAAAAACACATGCATAATTCTCAATGGGTATAGGTCGCAAACACAAATCCGAGGTTGCATCTAATAAAACACCTGTATGTGCAGACATAAATGGATGTATGAGTGATGTACCATCAACTGTTTCATTGGATACCGTTTGTATATAGTCGTACTTATGCGCCTGCTCTTCAAGTAATGCCAGATCATCATAACAAACTGTCATATCAGCTGCCCAGGTAGCCATAAGCTTTGACCAGTGCCCATGTACATAAGTAGCTAAGGATTTATTATTTATCACAAAGTTTTGTAACAATAAATTATATTGATGTCTTGCGCCTGCAGGCATAAATATAACTGCATAATCATCAGGCACAGACAATAGAGATCTAAATTTAGACTCCATAGCATTAGTATAGTTAAGAAAATAATCACTCTTATGACTAATTTCTAAAATACCAACCGGTTGCCCATGACAACGATCTATTCCTTCTATAATTTTTGACTTTACGGCAGCAGGCAATGTTGTTGGGCCAGGACCAAAATAAAAGCTATCTGACATACAGAGCGCTACTCATTAGAACTATCATCGACCACTTCCTCGACAACATCCGCATTATCGGCTTCACTCTCGTCCCTAGAAACCACCTCACAGCCAACAAGGACCACATCATCTTGCATCTGCAACAGCCTGACACCTTGCGTATTACGACCTATAATAGATATAGATGCAGCTTCCATACGAATCATGGTACCAATATTTGTAATAAACATAACATCTTGCTTATCAGATGGTACACACACAGACACCACCTTACCATTACGTTCAGTACACTGAATCGCAATAACACCCTGACCGCCACGTCCAATGCGTCGAAATTCTCGCATATAAGTTCTTTTACCATAACCATTTTCAGTTGCAACAAAGACAGCTTCATCATCTGACAATGCTGGCAACACAGCAATAACATTATGCTCTTGTGTAAGACGCATACCGATAACACCCTGAGAAGTTCTACCAGTTACACGCAGCGCAGCAACAGGAAAACGTATTGCTTTACCAGCATCTGAGAACAACATAACATCATCCGCATCGGTAAGCACTTGCATTCCAACAAGCTCATCATCATCCTGTAAAGTAATAGCGATAATACCAGAGGATCTGACATTACTAAAAGCAGATAAAGCAACTTTCTTGACTATGCCACGACGGGTAGCAAAAAAACATACACTATTGGCACTGTATTCTCTTACAGAGAATAATACTTGAATGACCTCATTATCTTGTAAAGGTAAGAAATTATTAGCAGGCCGCCCCTTAGCACTTCGACCCATAAGTGGAATATGTCTTACTGGCAACTGATATACTCTACCTAAATTAGTAAAACAGAGTAAATCTTCATGTCTAGTTGCAGTAACCATACTGGTTATAACATCATCTTCTTTAATTGCACTAGCTGATTTACCACGTCCACCGCGTCGTTGAACTTTATATTCATCAAGATTCTGAGCCTTCAAATAGCCTTGTTGGGATTTAGTCACCACTACCTGCTCATCTTTAATAAGAGCAAGATCATCAATAGTCTCAAATGCATCTACTATTTCTGTGCGTCTATCATCACCATAACTTTCTTTAATCTCTACCAACTCATCACGAATAAGGGCCATAAATTTAGTACGATCATGTAATATAGCTAACAACGATTGTATTTTAGCTATCAAGTCTTTATATTCAATTATAATTTTGTCACGTTCTAAACCGGTCAAACGATGTAAACGCATATCAAGAATAGCCTGAACCTGTACTTGACTAAAGCGATACTTACCGCCTTCAACTAAACCATAACCCTGTTCAAATTCAGGTAAATGGGTAAGGTGAATATCATCATTGCTAAGAGGTAAATTCTCTACTCCCCAATTAATAGCTAACAAGCTATCTTTAGCATCTTGAGGGTTTTTCGCAGCTTTAATTTTTTCAATTACAGCATCTATATTGGTTATAGCAACAGCAAGACCTTCTACAATATGGGCACGTCTTTTAGCTTTTCGCACTTCAAATTCAAGGCGCTTTCTAACAACATCCTGGCGATGATCAAGAAAAGCATGCAGCATAGACATGAGCGACATACACTTAGGCCTACCGTTATCAAGGCATACCATATTCATACCAAATACCGTCTGCATCTGCGTCATACTATAGAGCTGATTAAGTATAACCTCAGCATTTTCACCACGCCGACACTCTACAACCACACGCATCCCCTTTCGGTTAGACTCATCTCTTACCGCGGTTATACCATCAATACGCTTCTCTCTTACCAACAGACCAATCTTTTCACACAAACGAGCCTTATTAACAGTATATGGCAACTCTTTTATGATTATACTAGTTTTATTTGTTTTCTGTTGTTGCTCAAAGTCAACTTTAGCACGCAGGTATATTTTGCCTCTACCTGTTGCGTATGCTTGCAAAATCCCACTACGACCATGAATAGATGCTGCCGTTGGAAAATCAGGACCTTTTATATGTTCAAGCACACTCTCTAAATTAGCATTCTCATCGTCAACTATATGAATGCATGCGCCTAAGACTTCACTAAGATTATGAGGAGGAATATTAGTAGCCATACCAACAGCTATACCAGAAGAACCGTTAACTAGAAGGTTAGGTATTTTTGCAGGCAACACCGCAGGCATATGCTCACTATTATCAAAGTTTGGTATAAAATCAACTGTTTCTTTATCAAGATCATCTAGCATCTCATGCGAGATTTTTGCTAATCTAATTTCTGTGTAACGCATAGAAGCAGCAGCATCGCCATCCACAGAACCAAAATTACCATGTCCATCTACTAACATGTAACGCATTGAAAAGTCTTGCGCCATACGTACAATTGAATCATAGATAGCACTATCACCATGCGGGTGATATTTACCCAGTGTATCACCAACTACACGAGCAGATTTTTTATACGGTCGGTTATAATTATTATGTAAAGCATACATAGCATACAACACTCTTCTATGTACAGGCTTTAAGCCATCGCGCGCATCAGGAAGTGCACGACCAACAATGACACTCATTGCATAATCAAGGTAAGATTTTTGGATTTCGTTTTCTAGCGATGTATGCACTATTTGATTGTTGTTTGTCATAGCAATTTACAGCAATAAATTTGTCATTATTCTAGCATAAAAAACACAATAAATACAGAAATAATTATGCAGAGAAATTATTACTCACCCCTACGAAACAGTTTATCAATTTTCTCTAAAGACCAAACAAACCACGTAGGCCGTCCATGATTACAATAATCACTACTTGCTGTATGTTCAATTTTGCGCAATAAAGCATTCATCTCTGCCTGCGTTAAAATACGATTTGCTCGTAGCGCACTATGACATGCCATGGTTGCTAAAACACTATGTAGAGCTTGTTGTATCTGATCAGAATCATTATAGACCATACACTCATGCAGCACAGCATCAAACAATTGCAGTACATTTTTAGTTATAAGCAAAGAAGGCACATGCGTAATATTTACAATATCAGGCAATACCATTTTCACAGAAAAACCTAGCTGATTAAGTAATAAATCATGCTCAGCTATATAATCAAAGACTTCATTATTACAACGGTACTCTAGGGGCACCAATAACTTTTGAGAGGGAACTCCCTGCTGATGATAAGCTTGTTTTAACTCTTCATATAAAATACGCTCATGCGCTGCATGCATATCAACAACAATTAAACCTTGTATTGACTGTGCTAATACATAAATTCCATGTAATTGACCTAAAGCAAACCCAAGATCCAACTCCGGCTTAGATACAGATGAAATCTCAGCTTGACTGGGTTGATGTAAAAATGATGGTGTAATAGCTTGCTTACTACTCACCTGTGCAACCTGAAGATCTGCCATATTATTATCAAGAACAGGCGCTGTTATCGGCATAGTTTCTGTATCAACAATTGCCGCAGACATAGGCTCAGTGCTAGCATCAGGCGCGATGGTGCTAGCGGTTGCTAACTCAGCAGCAAACTCATGCTCACCTGCATACGCAGCCACTGTAGCAGCAACAGGAACTTCAGTCACCGCGTTGGCTGTACGCAATAAATTCATAACAGCAAGCCGTACAGGACGCGTTATTGCATCAACATCCTGAAATCTCACCTGATCTTTACTTGGATGCACATTAACATCTACCAGCTCAGCATCCATAAAAAGATATAAACAGAACGCCGGCATTCTTCCATGTATCATTACATCCTGGTAAGCTCTCTTCAAAGAGAAACCTAGATGCCTGTCTTTAATAGGCCTATGATTTATAAAAAAGAATTGCATATCTGCTTGCGCTCTACTAAAAAGCGGCTTAGCACACCAGCCAAGCATACTACCCCAAGGCAGTTTTGTATCCATAACAATACTATGCTCAACAAAGTCTCTACCCAGAAGCACCTTTAGTCTCTCTTGAGAAGCCATAATTGAATCTGCAGCACGCACAGTAAACAGTTTCTTTTGCGCATGCATAAGAGTAAAGCCAACAGCTGGATGGGCTAAGGCAAGGCGCTTTAGCACCTCACGGACACGGCGTAATTCTGACTGCACTGAACCTAAAAATTTCTGACGCGCAGGCACTCGAAAAAAAAGATCCCACACTTCAACTACAGTACCAACACTAATTGGCTGAGTACAAGGCGTTAATAACGGCGCAGTAGAACTCTCACCATCTACTGCCAATACCCAGCCAATATCAGCATCCATCGTCTTAGACGTCATGCGCAACCTAGAAACACTAGCAATACTTGCCAAGGCCTCACCACGAAAGCCCATACTACGCACTGAGCACAAATCTGAAAAAGAAGCAATTTTACTAGTCGCATGACGTTCAATAGCCTTTGCAAGATTATCCTTATCTATACCACTACCATTATCTTGAACCCTAATAAGGGTTTTACCACCATCTTCAAGAGTGATTTGCAAATCTGTAGCACCAGCATCAATACTATTTTCAACCAATTCTTTAACCACAGATGCAGGATTTTCTACTACTTCACCAGCAGCTATCTGGTTAGCTAGCTCGGCCGTTAACTTTTTTATATGAGCTGTCATATCTTAGTACAATACCAATAACATCTTGTAAAACATACTAACACAAGAGGTTAACTTATAGCAAAAAAATCAAGTATTCATAGAGCTTAAATATTCGTATATCGTCTTTGCCATAAGCTCTGCAACATTTTTTCGCTGTTTGGTATCTAAGACAACACGCACATCATCATGATTACTTATATAACCCAATTCTAGTAATATATTAGGAGCATGCTGATGAAATAAATACAACTCTCTTGGAATAGGTTTAATATTATGTAGAACAAAACCACTACTATGCAAAGCTTGTAGCAATGATTGGGCAAGACGCATACTTTCATCCAAAGAAGACTGCACAATCATCGGCAATAAATAACTTGCATAAGGTGATTGCTTCGCAGCTAAATTAGTATTTTTTGCAGTATTAGCAAGCAAATGCATAGTGTTTTTTGCAGAAGACTTAGATTGCGTGTATATACTCATACCTCTATATCCTGACTTATTACCTTTATCCATATGCACAGACAAAAAAAGATCCACATCAGAGCGCTGCGCTAAAGACAACCTATCTTTCAGTGACAAAAATATATCCTTATTACGAGTTGTTATAATAGCGATATTTGGATACTGCGCCAATGCAGTCACTAAGTCCTTTACAAACATCAAGCAAATATCCTTTTCCTTATAGCCTTTTACCCCTATAGCACCAGGATCACGACCTCCATGACCAGCATCAACCAAGACAGTGTAATCAACAGCAAAGACACAACTTTGTAAAAAAAAGATAAAAAAAAGCAGCATTATTGTACTCTTAATGCACTCACAGAATGCTGCGAAGGATTATTTGCTGATGTAGATTTTTTCGATTTAGCTGCTACAGGTAATTGCATTGAAATTGTGGCAACTGGATTACTTGAGGCTTTGTCAAAAAAATTATAAAAAAATGAAAAGACCATAGGCGCATTACCAGAAACTGTAACCGCACGGGCATAAGCTCTGATTGCGCAAGAAAGATAACCAAATACAGACAAAGCATGTGTTTCAATATACTCCAGGCAACTATTTAGACCCAAACCTGCAAGTTGGTAGTAAGGTATATTAAACACACTTTTCCTAGACGCAGAACTATGACTATTCTTGCGAAACAGATACCTAATTTTTAGTAACTTTGTATAGACAAATAAACACAGCTGCGCGCACATATCCACAAAACCACGAATAACAGAAACGAGATAAATTGAGAGTTTTAAGCAGTTGCCCAAGCTCCTAAAAAAAAGCAGATAAAAAAGGCTACGACTTGCATGTATATATGATACAGACTTATTAACTATTACCCCATAATGAATGATGTGATCCTGATAAGTCATATAGTTACCAAGTGACATAATCTGCGCCAACCTAAAAGAATACAAACTGAGATAGAGACCTAAGCAAGAATATATATTTTCCAACACCGTATTAGACTTAAACTCTGATAATTTCTTAGTAAACTTATCCTCTAAATCCCAAAAAGACTCATAAAAGCTTCTAAGAGAAACAACAGCATTATGAAATATATTAATAGCATTAATAATAAGATTAGGAATAACCACAACAGCAAGATAGTAACCAAGCATTTTATTATTATAAAAATGCACATTAAGCGCTAGAAAGTTTAAAAAATAGACACTAGCAAAATGATATGGCAATAAATAACAAACACCAAGTGTTAAAGTAGATACATACAAAGCGCTAAGACAAAATTTAAGATAATCAGCTATTGGATGACCACGGAATGCAAAGCAATATTTTAAATTACGATAAGCCTGCATTTTGTTTCGTGTCAAAATACGATAGCCATCCATAACAGAAAAATAAAAACACGTGGCAAAGATAGACAAAGTAGATATAGAAGAAACAGCAGAACTGGTATACAAATTCATGCTAAAACGACTCATGAAGACATAAGTCAGAGCGATAGCTTCAAAATATGCATACACAAAAGAAAAAAAGACATAAGTAGCGCGTTCAATATGCAAGAAAAAACGCGAAGTACTGATAAAATCTTTAGACATACGCCTCGATAGGGTCAAGCAAAAAAAATTAAACCCAAATCGGGACGGCTGGATTTGAACCAGCGACCACTTGCGCCCCATGCAAGCACGCTACCAGACTGCGCCACGCCCCGTTAATATAAAGAAAAGGCTCTAGCCTTCTTTTTCCTCAATCAAATGATCTGTATAAGCTTCAATCAACTCCTTAAGCTTATTACCAGTTCTAAATGTAGTTACTCTTCTTTTTGAAACAGGAATAACTTCACCTGTTTTAGGATTACGACCAGGCCGCTCATTCTTATCAAGTAGGTAAAAATTACCAAAACCAGATAAACGAACAACCTCTCCATTTCCCAAAGTCTGAATTATAACATTAAAAAATCTATCGATAATCTTCTCAATATCAGAACGATTTGACATCTTTTTCATCTGCACAATACGCTCTAATAATTCAGCCCTAGTTAACGTTTCCATACAGTTATCCTCCCCTAATTGAAACACCAATATTTCCAAGTTCTTTAATAAGTACATCCATCATTGGCTGCACATCCTCATCAGTCAACGAACGCTCATCGTGTTGAAATACAAAACCAACACTTAGGCTAGTGTAACCAATTGGAACCTGGCTACCTGAATATATATCAAATAATATAAAATCTTTCAAATAGTTCGTCAAAGATTGTTGTACTTTTTTTTCAACTGAAGCAAAATCCACAGAATCTGGAACTATAATGGATAAATCTCTTCGCATAGAAGGATAAACAACAGCAACTTTAACTTTTTGCTTAACAAAAGCAATATCCTCTAAGGCATTTATAGTAATTTGCATTAAGCATGTATCTTCAGCAACACCATAAAACTTAGCCAACTTGGGATGAATAACACCTAATTTCGCGACGAGTTGATCATCATAGTAGAAGGAACCTGACTGATGTGGATGCAAGCCTTGTACAGACTCAGTTTGCCAACGCAAATCTTGTACTGCTAAAACAGAGGAAAATAAATGATAAACATAAGACTTAGCATAATAAAAATCTAATCTTTTATCATCATTACGCCAAGATTCAGGCATAGCCCTGCCAGTCATTGCCATTGCTAATACACTAGGCTGCGCAACCGAATCTTTATCTTCCAGAAAATAACTACTACCTATCTCAAACAACTTAACATCTTGTTGCTGTATTTGCATATTAGCTTTTAATTGTGATAATAAGCCTGACCATAAACTGGTACGTAGCATTGACATAGACTGCATAAGGGGGTTTTTAAGAGCAAGCGCTTGTGACCCTGATGGCAAAAAATGCTCTGACTCTTGATCAGCAGAAAAACTATAGCTGAAAGTCTCAAACCAGCCCATACTAACAAGAATATCACTCAATTTATCTGTAATACTATGCTTTTGATCAAAGGCACTGATACGCTCACCTATTTGCATATTCATGCCTGTAGGTGTATCTACATTATCCAACAAACGCATTAGACGTACACACTCTGCGAGAATATGACAAGGCAACTGGACTTCATTACGCCATGACGGTGGTCGCAGCAACCATTGCTGCTGTGATATAACCACAGAAAAGCCTAATTTCTCAAGACAGGTTTTAGCACGTTGTGCATCTGGAACATAACCAAGCATCTTAATAAAATAGTCATGGCTCATTACAATATCTTGTGCTTCTTTTACAGCTTCTACAGTAGAAGTACTGGCATAGGCAATGGGTTTAGCGCCTGTTATTTGCACAATAAGCTCTACAGCACGTAAAAGAGCATGTTTAGTATAGTTAGCATCTATACCGCGCTCAAACCTTGCTCCCGATTGGGTATGGAAAGGATATTTTCGACAACTATGCGCAATACTAACAGGATTAAATACAGCCGCTTCTAAGTATACACTAGTAGTAGAAGCATTAACTTGAGTAGACGCGTCGCCCATATAACCAGCAATACACACTGGACGACCTGCATTTTTCACCACCAGCGTTTGTGTATCTAAGGCAACCTTGTCACCATTAAGTAATGACAAATTTGTCTTATTATCAACAAAACCAACAGCAAAGCTATCATCAGTGCAAGCAGCATCATAAGCATGCATTGGCTGACCAGTTTCTAACATAACATAATTAAGAACATCTACCACAGTGTTATGCTGAGCAATACCTGCCTCTAACAGACGACAAGTCATCCAATTTGGAATTGGCAGATTACTAATATCAGTAAGCTTAACCATATGCAACGCAGTACAGTGTTCTAGATCAATAACTAAATCACAAGAAAGCTTAGCCAAACTGTCTAACAGGCTCTCATTAGCAGACCAAGGCTCAGTAGCAGTACAACCAGCTGCAAAAGCCAGCTCTCTAGCTACACCTCGTACTGACATAGCGTCACCACGATTAGGCGTTACATCAACAGCAAATGTATGTGGTGCAAGACGCAACCACTCTAGTAGCGGCATGCCAATAACAGCGTCTTCACTTAAGTGCCAGATACCTTTTGCCTTAGCTGACAAACCAAGTTCTGACAAAGAACATAACATACCTTGAGAGCTTACACCTCGTAAGTCCCTAGCAACGATACTAATTCCATTAACCTGGGCACCCACAAGAGCACAACACACTTTTATGCCTTGTTGTACACTTGGACAACCACAGACAATACTCAGGTTTGCTCCCTGCCCAACATCAACTTCACAAACATTAAGTTTATCAGCATGAGGATGTGGACTACAACTTTTTACAAAACCAACTACTATAGACTCACTGATAGTGCTTGATAACAGCTCGGTCTCAAAGCCTTGGAAATTAAGCTGCTCTGCTAAAAATTCTGCAGAATGCTTATTAGAAGATAACCACTCGCCCAACCACTTATAATTAAACTGCACCATAATTACACCTGATCTCTAAATTGAGACAAAAAGGGTATTTTACCCTCATATAAGGTACGAATGTCTGATATTTTGTAACGCAACATAGCTAAACGATCAATACCGACACCAAAAGCAAAGCCATGATATTTAGCAGTATCCACACCAACATTCTGTAATACATTAGGATGCACCATACCACAACCAAGAACTTCCAGCCATTGGTTATTAAACCAGATATCACATTCAAACGAAGGCTCAGTGAAAGGGAAAAACGATGGACGAAAACGTACTTTCAACTCTTCTTTAAAAAAAGCTTGTAATACATATACTAGAGTCTTTTTTAGATCATAAAGCGTACAATTTTGATCAACCACCAGACCTTCACACTGCATAAAACAAGGACTATGAGTAGCATCAGGAGTATCAGCACGAAAGACACGCCCTGGAGCAATAATTCTCAAAGGCGGCTCATATTGCTCCATCATGCGAATCTGTACACTAGACGTATGCGACCTTAGCAAAGCACCATTAGCAATATACATAGTATCCTGACTGGTAACAGCAGGATGATATAATGGGGTATTAAGTGCCTGGAAGTTGTAGTACGAGGTCTCAATTTCAGGACCATCAGCTATATCAAAACCCAAACCTTGTAAAATCTTAAGTAATTGTCTCTGTGTAGTTGTAAGAGGATGCAACGCCCCGTAAGACATAAAACGTGACATAACGGTAGTATCAACGGCATTATCTTGCAAAGACTTTTGCTCAATCAACTGATCAATAGTATTTTTTTTGCGAGTGATCAGATCTTCAATAGATTTTTTTAAGTGGTGAGTACTTCTGCCAACCTCAGCCTTTTGTTCTACAGGAAGGGAAGACAGAGAGGCAAGCTTATTTCTGATTTCACTTTTGGGACCAAGGTATTTAGACTTAACTTGATCTAATTCATGATGTGTGCCTGCCTGCTCGAGGTCAGACTCACAAGCTTCAATCAAAGAGGCACTCATGGAGAGACTACGCAGCTTGTTCTATATGCTGTTTGACTGTTTGTACTAATTCTTCAAAAGCAGCTTGATCTTCACAAGCAAGATAAGCCAATATTTTTCTATCAACGTCCACACCTATAGTTTTAAGCGCAAACATAAAATTACTGTAAGAAATACCATGTTTTCTTGTAGCAGCATTAATTCTTTGTATCCATAAAGACCTAAAACAAGACTTCTTTTTTTTACGATCACGATAGGCATATTGAGATGCCTTAATCACAGCCTGTTTTGCAACGCGGTATACCCTACTACGCGCACCCTGATAACCTTTAGCTAGCTTAAGAACTTCGCTATGTCTTGCATTTGCGACTACACCGCGCTTAACCCTTGCCATAACTACTTACTCCCTTTAAAATTCAAAGTCATTTTACTTACACGTGGCATATCAACACTATGCACTTTCTTTGGACCTGACTTACGCTTGCGCTGTGAACTAGTCTGATTCTTCAACCCATGACGCTTACCAGCAGGACCTCTACGCCCATCTTTGCCAAAGCGCTTAGTAGCACCGCTAACAGATTTTTGTACACCTTGTTTGTTTGACATCGATCAACTCTCAATTAAATTTTGGTAAATTATACGCCCATATCACAAGAATGTCAATGAGCTTGCAAGTAAATTCAGGCTATTTTATCACAAAAATACATATTAATAACCTATCAAGCAAAATAAACCAAGGCGAGAATACAAAAACACTAACGAACACAGCACATCAAAAAAAGAGCTAAATAGAAAATTTACTACTATTACTTCTTTTTTGGCACAATAATAAACACAATCTGCTTGCCTTCCATCTTTGGAATCTGCTCGACCTGGATACAGTCTTGTAAATCAGTTAAGAAGCGCTCAACTAAAGCATCACCAATCTCCTGATGCGTGACTTCCCTACCCCTGAAGCGAACCACAATTTTGACACGATGTCCTGCTTCAATAAAAGATCTAACTTTTTGACATTTAATCTTGTAATCACCAACATCAATAACAGGCCGCATTTTAATCTCTTTAAGCTGCACTCTAGATTGTTTTTTCTGAGTCTTCTTTCTCTTCTGGGAAAACCTTCGCTTATCAAAGTCCATTATTCTGCATACGGGAGGATTAGCATCAGGCGCGACTACAACTAAATCCAAATCAGAGGAATGCGCTATTTCAATAGCCTTTGCAGTATCATAGACACCTAGATTGGTGCCGTCTTCTTTTATAACTGTTACCTTTGGAAAGTTAATATCCTCATTAACCAATTCTTTTGTTTTTTTAGACGTGCGTATAACAGAAACCTCTTTAAATAAAAAACTATTATACCACAATATTAACAACTATCAACCAAACAACGATAAATACTAGCATGAGCAACACCTCACCACCCATCACTAACTTATAAAACATTGACAAAAAAAACCCATAATAAACATATAGAAAAAATAAATATATAAAAATAACGTGTATAATCAGTGATTTATATTTGTATAGAAAAGACCACTGAAAATATTGATATTTTTTTTAATTAATATTGACAATTAAAGAAAAATTAAACTATAATAAAAGATAGTTAACGCTAAATGGAATTTGCAATATAGGAGGAATCTGCAATGTTAACAAAGAAACAACTGCTCAAAGCACCAGCATCTGAGTATATGTCAGATGCACAATTACGTTTTTTCGAACAACTCTTACATGATTTAAAAAAAGAAACAAACAATGACTTACTTCAATGCAAAGACATTCTAGCAGATAACGATCTTGAAGCTGACCCACTAGATACAGCATACCAAGAAGAGGTTAAACAAATCACATTACTTAGAGTACAGCGCAGCACCTACACACTACATAAAATAGAGAAAGCGCTAGAAAGAATCTTTAGCAAGGAATACGGCTATTGCGAAGAAACAGGAGATCCAATAGGCATTTCAAGACTTCTAGCCAACCCAATTGCCACATTATCAATTGAATCGTCAACAACAGCTGAATTTAAAGAACGCGTTGAAGGCAAACAAGATGATCATAACGAATCTGATGGTGAGGCAGCAGCTTAAAAAACTCCTGGCAAACATTTAGCAGGGCATGTAAAAGTGCCCTCTAATGCCTGTTATCATCACAAATAGACCGCTAAATAAGACTGCCTATTAACATAATCAACAATAGCTGGCATCAAAGATAACGCAATAATACTTCCTCCTGCAAACAGCACACAACCATGCATAAAACTGCTGTAACTATGCATAAAAACCAATGCATAAAACATAGTCGGCAACAACCATGGAATCATCAACACAATCATAGCAAACCTTGCAATACCAAAGCCCAAAACCATAATACGCATACAATACCATAATAAAAACATAGCAGGCGAGAGCAATACCCATAGTAATAAAAGTCTTGCCATAGCATTAATATCAACCTGAAAAAAAATAGATAGCAAAGGCCAGCTCAAAACACAAATACCTATATGCACAACCCATAAGCTGAACAATCTTAAACGCCAGCCATGATACCCATCAGCAGATAAACACTCAGCTTCATAATACAATTGAAATCTATCCTTACAAACAAACCCCTGCATTGTAACTAATAAATTAAAAAACAAACCCAACCAAATAACCACCGAATAGAAAATTTCCACATCGCTTACCACCTGTCCTAGCAACATACTAAATAAGGCCACAAACAATACTAATTCAGAAAATATTGAATAAAAAGATATAGAAGTGAACACCTGCCGACACCACATCAACAATATAATTAACCAGTTAAACATTCACACGCTCCAGACGAAATACATCATCAATAACATGTTTAACTTTTGAACCCGCATTGTGCATGGACAGCACAATAACAGCATCTGCCTGCTTACACAGCAATATCCACTCTAACAGTTGCTCACACCAGAGATCATCCAAATACACAAATGGCTCATCTAACAACCAAATACGGCGCTTTGCAAATAAAAATGGCGCCAACATAAGTCTTTTTTTTTGCCCCATTGATAACTTAGTACACACAGCATCAGTAGGCAGCTGCAGTTTAACAGCAACATTCTGCATATCTATAGGGGTAATAGGCTTAGACATATAAATAGCGTATAACATACGCAAACAATCACCTACAGTATGCGCCAAGCCATTATAATCATTTTGTATAACTGTGAACAATGAGGGCCAGTCCAAAGAAGAGTAATTATGCGCACCACCGTCAAATGACAGCTTACCTTTAGCAGGATATAAACCTGCTAGACAGCGTAAAAAAGTTGATTTACCAACACCATTATCACCACACAAATGCAGAACAGAACCACATTTAAGCTGCAACCGATGTGAACACCAAGCATCCGCATGTGGAATATCTAATGTTAAATCTTCCACCAACAGCATAATCAACTATTTATCAACATTCTCTTTGAGTACCGAAACCAAGTCTTTGGCATCAAGTGTTGTGGTTGGGAAAGCAAAATCAGCGCCTGCAGCATGTATACATTCAACCACCTTATGTAATACTGCATCCACAGCCTTGTTAAAGGACTTAAATGTACAAGGCTTAGTAAAGACCTGTAAACGAATTATGACCTGAGAATCTTCAAAGTCATGCAAACACACAAAACTATCTACGCGCTTATCGACAAAATCAAAATCAGCAAAAGACTGCTCAAGGGCATCACAGATAGCTTTGACTTTAGTTAAATCTGCATAACGCAACCCAAAATGATGCCTAATACGACGCTGACTCATTTGAGAGTAGTTTACCACACTTGCAGTTGAAAATAGCAAATTAGGAACATACTGAACCTTCTTATCAGGCCGACGAATTTTAGTTATTCTCCAGCCTACACTCTCTACGGTACCTTCAATATTATTCTCAGGCAACGCAATAAAATCTTTAGGCTTAAAAGGTCTATCACAAAGCAACATAAGACTAGAGAAAACATTGGATAAAGCCTCTCTGGCCGCAAGACCAATTAAAACAGTACCTACCGCACCAGCCGTAAATATACTTACAGCAAGCTCATGTAAATCCAGAATACTAAGTATAGCAACAGCTACAAATACATACACCAACATTTTAGCAATCTGAAAAGCAATATACACAGTAGATTCAGCTTTTGGATCAAGCTGTTCAGCATCATTATTAACCCTATCTTCAGCAAAACCTATAGATAAGAGAACAAACCAAGAAATCAATATAGTAGTCGCCAACTCAATACAACGACTTAAGTAAAATAAACTTAGTGAATTAGTACCACTGTAATAAAATAATAAAGTAGACGCATTAAAGCCCGCCCAAAGCATGAACAATATAAAATAACATGGTACACGCACAGAGTTTAACCAAAGCTTTAATAGGTTACCTTTATTGTTAACATCAACTGTACTAAATACTGATAAAGCACGATAAAGGAGAATACTAAGCAGTGATGATAATAAGAACAACAAAAACCAAGAGTATTCACTCAAGAATATCAAATGCTGCTTTGTAACTTCAAAATCAAGCAAAACATACTCCCAAACTAATCATCGTCTTCGGGATCAGCCATATCTTCAGGATCAGCCATATCATCACTAACTGCTTCATCTACAGCCGTATCTTTAACAGCTTCTGATTCAGTACCAGCCGATGTCTCTGGCTGCGCTGTTGCCTCAGAAGCAAGCTCGTCACCCTCATCCATCTCATCATCTTCTAATGACTCTTCATCCTCAGCAGCCATATCCTCTTCTTTGGCAGATTCCACAGCCTGGCCAACAGACAACAGTGTGTCAACATTATTAGTAGACCGTACCGATAAAAACGAATAGCCTAATAAACTCAACAAACATACTAAGGCAAGCACAACCAGTATTTTCAATTGTTGTGGCAGCTGATTAAAAGATTCTTGTATCTTTGTAAAAATATTCATTACTTATCTCCTAGTGACCCATTGTAATTTTGCATAGCTAACTTTGATATGCAAGTAAACATTGAAATATTTAGCGATAAAGACACGTTTTACTGTATTGAAACAATAATTCCCTAAGCTAATATGAGACTACACTAAAAAAGATACTACTATGCTTGAATATAGAACCGCCATCGCCCTACCAAAAAAACTAGCGCAACTACAGCCAACAATAAAGCAACAATTAACACAATACCACCTCAAATCCAGTACTACTGAGCTAACACAACACTATAACATTAAAGATATAAAATATAATCAGATACAAAATGAAGAACTTCTCAAAGCCTACATAAACAACACCGCCATATACACAGAATTAACAAAAATACCAATGGCGATATATCTCGGCACTTTAATAGAAGCAATCGATAGCGCCTTACCAAATTTGAATCTAGGATTAACCACACAACCAGCTATATACATTGAAAATATTGACAATCAATATCTCATGCTACACCTACAATTATTTAATTTCACATGCTTTGCGACAACAGAAGAAACCAATAGTATTATCGCATGTCATGATAACGGACAAACAGTAACCTTATCAGAAGAGCAATATATAGAACTTGGACAACAGCTTTACTACTACAAAAACAATAAAACAGAGATTAAAGACATATATTTAAAAACAACAGAAAAGCTCGAGCCTTGTATAAGCATATTAGGCTGCTTCAAAGTACAATCCAATAACACCAGCATAGAGCAAATACAAGTTGAAGTTGTAAGCAACTTATACGATAAACACTTTAATAAAAAAGACAACTATCTGACATTACAAACCAGCAAACAACAAACAACAAGACCATCAACAATATTAGGACATAGCACTAAAAAAAAAAACACTAACCCAACACAACACATGCTCTTTAGCATCTGAAATAAAAAAAACTAACACTAGAGTAACAGCAGAGAGTGATGTGCAACACAAACCAATACCAGCCCCAAAAAAACCAGCATTAATAAAAACAAACCCTATAAAAAACAAAGAAGCTGTAAAGAAAATTTATTTGGACAAATACAAAAGTGATACACAAACATCAGATACAAACAAAGAAAAGCCAACAGTATTCAGCTTGAGCTTCTGGAAACAAACTTTCACACAAGTATATTCAAGTTTTATTAAGCAGATTAACTATTGTATACAAGCTATAAATACAGCCAAAAGGCAATTCATGCTCTACAGCACATTGACATTAGCTTATCAGTGGCTCACGCAAAAAACAGTACTAGGATGGATAGCGCATAACTTTGAAATACAAAAACATCTTACTAACACGTTAAGTAGCATGCTATCAAAGAAACACAACAACGCTGCAAGAGTATTCTCAGACAAACCTAATGAAGACATGCCCACACACAGCTCGTACAGAGCGAAATAAACATCACATACAGTTAATAAAAAAAAAGTACAACACAAGTGCAAGTTAAGATTACAAGCAGCTTAAACCATAGACACTGTAATAAAAAACAGCTACCTCAGACCAAGCTTAGCAGACACTATAATGGACCCAGATCTGAAACCGAACCACTCCGTGCTCTTCTAGGCTTTGAACTACTTTCCGCCACCTGCAATGCATCCTCATCTACGCGAGAGTTATCAGAACCCTTAAGTGACGTACTTGACGACTGGTCTTGCTCACAGTGCACATCTAACTCTTGCGCTACACTTGTAAGCTTAGAACCATCCGGACTTAGCTTTGTAATATCTGTAATTTCTGAAAAAACAGACATACTAGCCACGCAACCACTAGATGAACCTGACTGCACAACCGATGATTGACCATCACACTGCAACTCTTGCACCCTACGTTTATTCACTGCATCTATATGCTTGTACTTATAAAAATACCCAGCAAAACCAGAAAGCAATGTCTCAACCAAGGCAGGAAGACAACCAACAGCATCGTAACCTATAGTACGAGTCATAACTTCAGAAGGCAACAACTTCAACGTCAAGGCCTGTTCTCTAACAAAAGGATAACTAGATACTGCAACAACTGAGACCCCAGACTTCAATCTTTCTTTATATTCAGCAGCAAATGCAACCACCGTATCTATAGTATCAGGACGAGAACCATCCGCTCTTAGAGGAGCAGATATATACTGAATACAAGGCAACAGCTGATCCTGTAAATACTTTTGTTCAACCATATACTTAGCTGCATCGCTCTCTGTTGGCCAAGTAACACCATAAGTACGCACCAAACTATCGCGCACAAATATTCTCTTAGCACCAACAGTCATATCCGCAGCACAGTCCCGCCATAAGGCATCCACTTCAGCCTGAATTTCTGCACGCGAACTATCATTACCATGGCCCCTAGCTATAGCTTGTAACAAAAGATCCACACAACAAGGCTCTGCATCAACCCACAACGGGCGATCTCCTACGAGAAAAACGACCTCACCGGTAACCTGAACAACATCCAGCATAGTATCAAGTCTTGCTGCCATAGCCGATTGAGATGCCCCAAAAATCAAACCATAATTGCACACTAACACATCTGATGACAGCTCTGCAGGCGCCAAAAAACCAAGACTTTGAAAAGCATCCAACAAACGATCTCTTATTGAATCCAGCTCATCTACCTGACCAATTTGCTGCCTCTCACCTGCACCTCTAAACCTTTGAAAAAGATTCTTTTGCAACGCCTTATGCACCTCATCAAACACAACAGGCTGTGCAAGAAAATCCTCAAGCAACATCTCATCATGGCGAATACATCCATCCAAAACACCCGCAAAATGAAAAATAGTGGCCAACGCAAGCAAGTCATTCTCTAAAAAACCATGCCACAACAAAAAGTCCCTAAGTGACATTGTGTCCAATTGCTCTGATATATTTTTTTCCATAAGTTTATCTTTTTAAAATTTACAAGAGTAAATAAGAATAATTTAAAAGTCAAAAAAATCACGCTTTTCAATTTTACCAAGAAACCAATATAAAACATGTTAAAACATGATGAGTCTAAAAACGACCAAATAAAATAGGCAAACCTCGACAATCTAAAAAGAATAAAAAAATACAGACTCAAAAACTTCATACTAGCACCATGATCAAAACACACAGCCCCCCACAGTAATATCTAAATATAACTCTCAGATAAATCTGATATACGCATACCAACACACAACTTGTATAAAGCACAATAAACAGCACATATAATAAAGGAAAGAGGAAAAACAGCGTCAGTTAAGTAATTAATAAGCAAATAAACACTACTAATGCTGAATTTATCGAAGTAATCCTTGACAAACACCGGCATACAGGGGTATATCTACAATAGCAACCTGATATACAGGTAAGCTATATTTGTTGAACAAAACGAGGTTTCATATGAGCATTACAGAACTTTCAAAGAACGTACACGCAAAAGTACAAGAAGAATATCCTGGCCTTAGCACTAAGTGCGTAAAAGCGATTGTTGACGCAACATTCGAAGAGGTAAAGAATATTACTAAGCAAGCAGGCACATGCAGAGTACCGAACTTTGCTACTTTCAAAGTCTACACTAGAAAAGAAAGAGTGGCTAAGCACCCTCAAACTGGTGCAGACCTAGTTATACCTGAGCAAGAGAGTATCAAGGTTTCTATTGGTAAAGGATTCAAAGAAGAAGTACAAAAAGGCTAATTTTTAGCTCAACTTCTACTATATTCTTCACTTTACATTTACATTTACAAAGTGTAGAATATACAAAATTTGAATGCGGGTACTTAGCTCAGCTGGTAGAGCGTCGCCCTTACAAGGCGAATGTCGGGGGTTCGATCCCCTCAGTACCCACCACAGTTAGGAGTGGTAGTTCAGTTTGGTTAGAATACCGGCCTGTCACGCCGGGGGTCGCGGGTTCGAGTCCCGTCCACTCCGCTTTTACTCGATTAGTATGATACGTTATCTTAGACAACATCAGGATTCTTCATCCCTATCGTATTTAATGGGCTTAGTGTCCATTGCTATGCTGTTGTGGGGCGCTGAAAAAGTCTTCCACAAGCTGCCTAGCAGTTCCCTAAGCAACCTGTTTAACTCAACGACTGAGTTTGAAGCAGCACGCATATATCAACAACTACTTGCGCATCACCAACAGTATACAAAAGCGACACCAACAAGCCAGCAGCTAAAACTATACGAAAACATAGCATTACAAAAAGCTAACATTGAACAATCTAAAAGAAAAATTGCTGATCAAGCCCAGCTATACTTACATCCTTATGTCATAAAAGAATTTGCCAAACAGAGCGGCATTCTTGATGATAGCAACGATAATAAAAAAAATAATAACACTCAACTACGTACACAAATAGAGCTAGTACACCAGAGTGCCAGAAAATTCATGATAGACGAAGCCGTATACACTTCTGCAATTGCAGATAACAATACCGCTATTCTCAGTAGCAAAATAAACATGAAAAGAAAGTTTTCCTGGATAGAAATTCCTACTGTAGACAAAGAGCATTTTCAAAACTACCAGCCAAGCGCTGCTGAAATACAAGAAATATATGACAGCACACCTTTTCATGAACCTGAAAAAGCTCAAATTGAATATATCATTATTAATACTAACAACAAAACCAACCTCGATAGCATTTATGAACAACTACTGTATAGCCCCAACAACCTCCAAGCTATTGCCGATCACTACAAAGTAAAAATACACACATCTAAAGAATTCCATCAGTACCAAGGCAATACTACAGATCTGTCTAAGCACAAAAACATTCGTGAACAGGTGTTCACATCAAGCCTTAAACTCAACAAACTTAGCGATCCCATCCAACTTGATAACAATAAAGTAGCTATTATCAAAAAAACCAAACACAGCATAGGCAACAAAAAGCCATTAGCAGAAGTTAAAAAAACTATTGTCAACACAATAAAAACGCAACGCGCTATGGAATTCCAAAGCCGTAACATCCAAAGTTTACACAATAAACTTACTAATGATAAAACCACATTAGCTGGCATAGCAAAGCAGTATAAAGCAAAAGTTAAACGCTCCAACTGGAGTTCACAAGATAAAACCGCATCACTGCCTAAACCGATACACAGCATAGGATTTAGCTTATCTTCATACGCTACCGGCAATGCAAATGCACAACATGTACTATCAGAAGATAATAATAAATGGTACATATTCACAATGGATCAAAGCACTGAGAATAATGATATAAAAAACGACGAGCAGCACAAACAAAGTCATCAGCTGCTCACTGAAATAGAACTCCAAAAACTCTATTCATAGCTGACTCTTAATTAATAATTATTATAATCATATTAACAATTTCTATTATTATTCAAAAAGCAACACAATTGCTTGACAGTATACTCACCCAGTGGATAATGGCAGAAAACATTATTATTAAACATAAAGGAGAATTACAATGAAATTCGATCTAAATCAAGAATATACATTCGCAAAAGAAATAGTTGATAACGAAGGAATTGCAGTATGCAAGGACTACATAACTATTACAACATCTAATGAAAAAAATAGTAAGGGCCAAATATTTGCCAGAGTAAAACAATGTTTTGATGGTAAAGAAGATACATATTCAAACTGTCACGTCCCATTAGCAAAACCTAACAAGATGATAGTAAACGGTACAGCAGTAACCCTAGAAGAACAGAATGGCAATAGCATTATAACAGCATGCGAAGAACCATATAGAAGACAATTGGCAGGTTTAATAAAACAAGAAAACACATCCAGCCCTAGCAAAGCTAGCGATGTTGACAATAGTATGAGCAAGCTTGTAAAAAACATGTTAGAGAATTTATATACAAACTTTTCAAGTTTATTAACAAACATACAAAGCGGCATATACAGTGCTTTAAAAGCAGTTAATCCATTGAATTTTATGACTAAATTTACAACATCTGTAGATAAGCCAGAAAATGAAAATGTGAAAGCCTCAAGCATACCAGCTGAGAAAAAAGCAGATGCCAGCAACACTAGTGATTCAGCTAGCAACAATATAGCTGAAAATGATAATACAGCAACAGGACCTTCTGTTACTATCTAATAATTAACAGTACGTACTATAAAACGCTACATTATTAAACATAAAGGAGAATTATAATGAAATTCGATCTAAATCAAGAATATACATTCGCAAAAGAAATAGTTGATAACGAAGGAATTGCAGTATGCAAGGACTACATAACTATTACAACATCTAATGAAAAAAATAGTAAGGGCCAAATATTTGCCAGAGTAAAACAATGTTTTGATGGTAAAGAAGATACATATTCAAACTGTCACGTCCCATTAGCAAAACCTAACAAGATGATAGTAAACGGTACAGCAGTAACCCTAGAAGAACAGAATGGCAATAGCATTATAACAGCATGCGAAGAACCATATAAAAAACAATTGGCAGGTTTAATAAAACAAGAAAACACATTCAACCCTAGCAAAGCTAGCGATATTGGTAATGGTATAAGCAAGCTTGTAAAAAATATGTTAGCAAATATCAAAGAAACTTATAAAAGCTTTTTAAGTTTTTTAACAAACATATTCAGCCCTATTATCAATTGGTTCAATGACTTATTTAATAGTATCAAAGAAGATATAGGTAAAAAAGCAGTAAAAGAATTCTTAGCTACAAGCAAAAGTAATGTTCAAGATTTTTGTAAAACCGCTTATATACAAACCACAGATTCATTTAATAGTTCATTAAATTTTGCAAAAGAAACAGTGCATAAAGGTCTTAGCACTATCTCTAATGCAATGACAGCAGGATTAGAAACAATCACTGGCAAAGCAAAAGAGAAACTAGAACAATGCTCCACAGATATGGGTAAGGCATCCATCGCACTAAGTAACACAATGCAAAAGCTGAGTGCTGAAAATAAAAGTGAGCTCCAAAAATACTTAACTTCTTGGAAAGAGCAAGGAAATAATAGTAACTCACTAATAGATCTTGATGGTTTCATCAGAATTATAAATGAAACAAACCCACAAAATCTAAATGGTTATGAAAAAGACCTTAAAGCTAAGTACAAAGAATATGCTTTAAATAATGAACTCGATAGCAGCATTCAGGTTACCGATACCATTGATAATAGTCTAGTACATTCTATACAGAGTGGAATATATAGTACTTTAAACGCACTTAATCCTATGAAGTTTGTACCTAATCTTACAACATTCATAGCTAAAACAGCCAATGAAAGTGTGAATGCTGCAACCATAAAAGGTGATACTAAAGCCGCTAGCACGACTACCAGTTCAGCTAACAACGATACGCCTGTAAATGATAATACAGCATCAGCACAATCTGTAACTATCTAATAGCTAATAGTACATACTATAAAAGCGCTACTACCTAGTAGCGCTTTTAGTTTATAAGAATTAATAAAAGCGGTATAAAATATATCTATTCATTCACAGCATAAAACTATGATAAAATAATAATACATATAGGGGCTATTACGATGGACAGAAATACAGCAGCAAAGCAAAAAAATATCATTCTCATCATTAATTTAGGCACCCCTGATCAGCCTACATACCAAGCAACATGGCGTTATCTTCGAGCATTCCTCTCAGACCCACGTGTAATCGAAATACCAAAAGCTATCTGGTACCCAATATTATATGGCTATATCCTACCTTTTCGCAGTTATAGCTCTAGCCAAAAATACCTTGAAGTATACGACCAAGAACATGGACTACCATTACTACATTACAGCAAGCAATTATGCGCTGGCATTAATCAACAAATGCAACAGCATTATGACAATGTAGAGTGCATACTTTCCATGCGCTATGGCTCACCTAATCTAGCTAAAACATTAGAAGGCCTTAGTAAAGAATGTATACGCAATCTATGCATTCTACCTTTATTCCCACAGTACAGTGCCACCACAACTGCAACAATTATGGATGTTGTTGGCAAGGAACTAAAAAAATGGCGATACGTCCCTAATATAGAATTTATAAATGGCTTTTGGGATCATCCTGATTACATACGTACTATAGTCGATAATATTAAACAGCATTGGACCAAGCATACCCGTGCACAAAAACTATTACTAAGTTATCATGGCTTACCCAAACGCAACTTAACCAAAGGTGACCCCTACTACTGCTTATGCCAAAAAAGCACAAGACTAATAGCAGAGCAACTCAAACTTAGCAATGAAGAGTATGATATCGTATTCCAATCAAGGTTCGGCCCTTCAGAATGGCTACAACCATACACTGAAGATAAATTAATCGAATATGCAAAAGCTGGCATTAAAACAGTAGATGTCATTGCTCCAGGATTTATTGCTGATTGCTTAGAGACAGACGATGAAATAGCAAGAGAATATGCAGAATTATTTAAAGAAAACGGAGGTCAAGAATTACGTTATATTCCAGCAATGAATGCCAGCAAAAGCAGTATTACATTCTTTTATAAACTACTACAAAGTAGATGTCATTTTCTACAAAACACTATGCAAGTGTAAATACACGAACTTGCTGATAATACTCATGCTCACTCTTAAGCTCACTCAGTAGCTTATCTAGCATCTTATCTATATTTTTTTTCTGAGATGTACTATCAATATACAAATCTACACACAGCCTTTGTTTGATATAATGTATAACCAATCTATCCACAGTAAGCAAACTAGCACGCGTCGCTGACTTAGCAGCTTGCAACACAACACCATGCGCAGCTAACTGTTCTATAACCTGAGCACGATCTGGTAAAGTGATAGGCTGGTCATGATAAGCCTCATCATCTTCAGGGTCAATATGTACAGTAACATCAGCTATATGAGGATATTCTCTTTGTAAAGTATGACGAATACGCTCACCAATAAAATGTCCTTCTGATACTGAAATATAAGAATCAGTAATAATATGGACATCTATATAAATATCCCCTGCCATCTTTCGTGAGCGTAATAAATGCACGCCAACGACATTCTTATCCGCATTAATAGTCTCTTTAATTTTATTTATTTGCTCAGCATCAATACCTGCATCCATAAGTTCACGCAGACCTTCGATACTGATACTAAAACCCATTTTAACTATCATACAACCAATAAACAGCGCACCATAATAATCCATATTCAATGAGACACCTGCAATATCTAATGCAGCTGTTAGCAGCACAACCACACTACTGAGTGCATCTGTACGCTGATGTGTCGCACTAGCGAGTAAAAGTTGTGAATTAATAAGTTCTGCCTGGCTAGCAGCATAGCGGTATAAGGCTTCATTAGTTATAATAGAGGCCAAGGCAGCAAATACAACATAATCGCTTTTCACATCAATAGGAGCTTCAAGCTGCATCCACGTTGTATAGAGAATACCAAAACCTAGACCTAATAAAATAAACGACAGCAATATCGCAGTCATTGTCTCAATACGACGGTAACCATATGGTTGCGTAGAATCAGGTGGCTGGGAGCCATACATACCAGCAAAATAGGTGATTATATCAAAAATAAGATCAGAAAAAGTATGCATGGCATCAGCAAATAAGGCATGCGAGGAGCTAAACCAAGCAGCAACAATCTGCAGCAATGCCAATAAGGCATTAGCTATAGCTAAAACTACAGAAGTTTGCTTTATAACCACAAAAGGCTCTGTAGGCGTGTAAGTTTTAGATACATCCGACATAATAGACCCTAATATATCAGTAAATTAGAGAACTCTTAGTAGAGCACAGCCTGCAAAAAAAGTCATAAAACATGCACATACACAACGTATAGACAACAGATAGTTATCAAGAAAATTAGTTTTACACAAACGTGATGCAAACACCAAAACATAGCGCCACAAAGACGATCCAAAAACAGTACCAAAAACCACTAGCATAACATCAAGATTAGTACTTGGCTGCACCCCAAAAGTTGTAAAAAAGCTCATATAGCCAAATATAGTCATTGGATTAGACAGATAAAATACAAAAGTAAACATTGCCTTCTTATAATTAAAGCTATCCTCGTTATCATTGGTGATAGCTGGACTATCAACACGAGCAAGCTGAGCATTGTTATAAAAAGACATCCATGCCTGGAAAGAAAAATACGCTAACAGAGAAGCAGCGAGTAAATTAAAGTAAAAAGAGCCAGCTACACCAGAAACCTCAAGAGCTGCGAAACCTGAAGCTGCAAATAAACTATAAAAAGCATGCGCACAAGCTGCACCTAACAACAAAGCCTTCACAGATTTGGCATTCTCCTCTAAAGTAGTTTGAATACACAAAACACTGCTCGGCCCTGGAGGAGCAGCAATAGCAAGACCGACCAGAATCGATCTTAGTAATAAATTGATTAAACTATAAACATTCATAGCCAAAATTGTATCATAATAGTACATTA
>CACBGS010000009.1 GCA_902538855.1 uncultured Coxiella sp. | reverse complement strand
TCTCCATGCACTAAGATAGCCATTGCAGCACAACTATTTTTATGCAAGCTAGTATTTTTATCTAAGCGTGCCCTTACAGAGCCCATCACAACTGGGGCAATTACTTCAAGATGTGAAGGATTAAAACTTAGGGTCACATGTACATCACGCCCAGAAAACGTTCTATTAGCAGAATAACCAAGATGATATTTCACATCACCTGAAATACCTAAATCATTTCTTGAACCATGAAACTTTTCTTCAATTTGCGAACTTGGCATACCCATGACATTCATCAATACATTTAAACGCCCACGGTGTGCCATACCAATCACAACATCATCTACACCATTCTCAGAAGAGCGTAATAACAACCTTTCAAGTAAAGGAATAAAAGCTTCACCACCCTCTAGTGAAAAACGTTTTTGACCAACAAATTTCCGTCCTAAATACTGCTCGAATACTTCAGAACGCACCAACTCAGACAAAGCAGCGATACGATCTTCACTAGCAGGTTTATCAGCATATTTCTCTATCCTATGCTGCAGCCATGTACGCTCTTGTTCATTATCTATATGACTATATTCATAACCTATTGAACCGCAATAGATATCAGACAGAGCAGTCTGTAATGAACGCATATTATCATACTGACATCCTGCAAACTCAACGCTGGGTTGTAATGCTAAATCTAAGGATAAATTATAATCAGCAAGATTTAAACTTTTGCTTATATCAGGCGATTTAAAATAACCACAGTTGCAATAATAATGTCCATAACGCCTATAATCCTGGATAAGCTGATGCGTATTTAATGCATATGATGGACCAGAACTAACGTCTAAAGACGACTGAGTCAAAGCATATTCAGTCGCAATTTGCTCTGCCGACTTATAAGTACTATCAACCGAAGCATCCTCAATATAATCATTAAAAAAAGTTTGCCACAATTCATTATCTAAATCTTCATGCACATAAGACAAATATTTGTTTTCAATATAAAGCAGATTCTCAGCAGATAGAGCAGATTGCGCAAGTTTTAATTTATAACTATCAGCCATAACAAACAGTCCTATTGTACATTCGAACCACCACTAAGCTTAGCATTAATCATAGTCTTGTGAATAGTAGCAATTGCCTTAGTCGGATTTAAACCTTTTGGACATACCACAGCACAATTCATAATGCCACGACATCGAAATAAACGATAAAGACCTTCAAGATCTGCCAACCTTTCTTCCTGTTTTTGATCACGTGTATCTACTATAAAACGACAAGCCCATAACAAACCCGCTGGTCCAACAAACTTATCTGGATTCCACCACCATGAAGGACAAGAAGTAGTACAACATGCACAAAGTATACATTCGTATAGCCCATCCATTTTTTGCCTATCCTGCTCAGATTGTATATGCTCGAGGCCATTAGCTGGAGCTTTGGCTTGTAGAAAAGGTTTAATAGAGTGAAATTGCTTATAAAATTGATCAAGATCAACTATCAGATCACGTATCACTGGTAACCCAGGCATAGGTCTTAGTGTTATATTATCTCCTAAATTATTTAACTGAGTCATACAGGCTAGACCATTCTTACCGTTAATATTCATACCATCAGAACCACAGACACCCGCACCACATGCGTGGCGAAATGATAGGCTAGCATCTTGCTCTTTAGCTGCTTTTAGCAAATCCAACAACATAATACCGGAGACATTTTCCTTTTTTACGCTAACATCCTGCATATACGGTTGCTTATCCACATCTGGATTAAAACGATAGATCTTCATGTTATACATTGTACTCAATGGTCTCTCTCCTTTAATAGAATAGGTTCAACCTCATTAGGCTGCATATTTATATCACGGCGCACATAATTACCATCATTGTGTACAGCTATGTGATAGTGCCAATTCTTATCATCTCTATCTGGATAATCAACACGAGAATGCGCGCCTCTACTTTCTTTTCTTGTACTCGCAGCTATAGCCGTTGCATAAGCAACTTCAAGCATATTTTGACATTCCAGCAACTCAAAACGTGCGGTATTAAAAGTTTTTGATGTATCAGTTAACTGAAACTTAGAAGACTTCTGCCAACAATCCTTTAATTTAACCAAACCCTGTTGCATAGCTTTTGCTTCACGAAAAACACCAAAATCTTGCTGCATAACTTGCTTCATATCAAATCTTACTGACTCCATAGCTTCTTTATTACTTTTATCTTCAAGTGCATAATAGCGACGAAAACTATGATCTACATCAGCAGCCGAAGGTGACGCAATATCACAACCCTGATCTAGGCTTAATTTAATTTGCTTACCTGCAGCTCTACCAAATACAACGATATCAAGCAAAGAATTGGCCCCAAGCCTATTTGCACCATGTACAGATACACAAGCACATTCACCAGCAGCATACAATCCTGCAACTTTGGTACTATCATTATTATTCTTACTATACAGAACTTCCGCATAGCGAGTTGTAGGTATACCTCCCATCATATAATGACAGGTAGGCACAACTGGAACTAAATCTTTCCTTGGATCAACACCCACATAAGTCTCTGCCAGCTCTGTTATTCCAGGCAGTCTCTGCTCAAAAACCTTATCATCTAGATGATTAAGCTTAAGATAAACATGATCTTTTTTAGGTCCACAGCCACGACCCTCTCTTATTTCCAACATAGAACATCTAGCAACTACATCTCTGCAAGATAAGTCCATTAAATGAGGAGCATAGCGCTGCATATAACGCTCACCATCTCCATTAACCAAATACGCACCTTCTCCGCGCGTCCCTTCACTTATAAGTATACCAACACCATACAGCCCTGTTGGATGGAATTGCCACATCTCCATATCTTGTGCAGCTATGCCTGCACGTAGACACATTGCCACACCATCGCCAGTACAGATACTCGCATTAGTATTAGAGGCAAATATTTTACCCGCCCCACCAGTTGCTAGCACGGTACATTTAGCCTCTAAATAATACAAATCACCTGTTTGCATCTCTATAGCGCTAACTCCAGCAACACGACCCTGAGCATCTGTCACTAAATCCAAAGCAAACCATTCCGTTAGAAAATTAGTTTGACATGCAACATTTCGTTGATACAGAGTATGTAGTAGCGCGTGACCAGTCCTATCTGCAGCACAACAAGTTCTATGAGCTAGATCTCCACCAAAATTTTTAGTCTGACCACCAAAAGCCCGCTGATATATCTTACCATCTGCGTCCCTACTAAAAGGCAACCCCATATTTTCTAATTCTATTATAGTCTGAGGAGCTTCCTTACACATATACTCAATAGCATCTTGATCACCAAGAAAGTCAGAGCCCATGATTGTATCATACATATGCCAGCGCCAATCATCTGTCTCACTAGCATTACCAAGCGCAGCATTAACACCACCTTGGGCAGCAACAGTATGTGACCGCGTAGGAAACACCTTAGATACGACGGCCACGTTAAGGCCACTATCAGCCAATTCAATCGCGGCCCTAAGGCCAGCACCGCCTCCACCGACAATAATAGCATCATATACCCGCTTTTGTATTTCTATCATAACAAACTTAACTCGCTAAAACTGCAAAAAAACATAGATAGATAGCACATTACTACCGACAATAATTACATAGAAAATAAAAATAAGAAATAATTGCAACCAGTTTATCTTTACATAATCAGTTAACACCACCCAGGAGCCTATAATTGCGTGAACCATGAGGGCAACTGATGACAAGCCACCTAGAAGACGCATAGCCGGTGACATCAAAAAATCATACCAGATTATTCTTGTTAAGCTGTCTGCATAGATAGCCCAAAACCCAAGTAATATTCCTATGTATAATAGCAATACGACTGAGCTAAAGCGTTGCAATAACCAATCTTCATAGCCTGTCTGTTGATATATATTCAAAACCAAATCCTATAAACACAGAAAAATACCCATAATAACCATAAAACTAGCACTGTATCGGCAGTGAAACGAGCAACGCCGAGAGTATACAAACCAAAAACATCTGCTAGTAAATGTCTTAAACCAGCTAGCCAGTGATAGCCAACTCCTATAATAACTAAGAATATATAGACCTGAAAAAGTATATGCTGTGCAATAGAAGCGATGAATGCGTCACTAAAGTATGGATGCACCAAACAATACAAAAGGCCTGCCAAGAGAGGCAAGCTCAAAATTAAACAAATACCGCTTACTCGATGTAATATCGATACTAACGCTGTCCTTGGCAAAGCGATCTTGGTTAAGTCTAAAAAAACAGGCCGGGTATCGTCAGGCTTGTCACCAAAAAGCACCATGTTATATCTTAAATAAGAGTTAAATACACTATACCCACTCTACACGACAGTTGCAAGCAATAGCAGGGCTAGCTGGCTAACATATCCAAGTAACGCTCGGCATCAAGTGCTGCCATACATCCTGTGCCCGCTGAAGTAATGGCCTGCCTGTACACATGATCAATAACATCGCCACAAGCAAACACACCTTCTTTTGATGTTTGCGTAGCAGAACCCTCGCTGCCACCTTTCACCACTAAATATCCTGATTGCATTGACAATGCGTCCTTAAATATCTGTGTATTAGGATCATGTCCTATTGCAATAAACACACCAGTAACAGACTCATCAACCGTCTGATCAGCCTTTAGATCATTTAATCTTAAAGTATGTACGCCCTTCTCATCTCCAAGCATTTTATTAACCGTTGCAGACCAACGCATTCTTATCTTACCTTCCTTGACTTTTTTCGCCAATCTATCTTGTAAAATCTTATCTGCACGCAATTCATCACGCCTATGCACTAGAATAACTTCATCACAAATATTTGACAAATATAAAGCTTCCTCAACAGCAGTGTTCCCACCGCCAACTACTGCAACCTTTTCACCTTTAAAAAAGAAGCCATCACAAGTTGCACAAGCAGAAACCCCTCTACCCATAAATTCTTTCTCACTATCCAAACCTAAATAGCGCGCAGAGGCACCAGTAGCAATAATCACTGCATCTGCTGTATAGTGCTGTTTAGTGCTAAACAGCGCATATGGTTTACTAGAAAAATCAACTTTATTGATATGATCAAATATAATTTCCGTATTAAGTTTTTGGTTATGTTCCAACATACGCTGCATGAGATCAGGACCTTGTAAATCATTATAATCTCCGGGCCAATTCTCAACATCTGTTGTTTTAGTTAGCTGACCACCTTGCTCATTACCCGTTATTAACAATGGTGCTAAATTAGCACGAGCAGCATAAATTGCCGCTGTATAACCTGCTGGCCCAGAGCCTATAATAATCAATCTTCTATGTATAACTGTCATAGCGCTACCGTATTTCTTATTTGTGAATCATCATATTACTGATTCCGAAATCAATTGCCAAGCACTTTACAGAAAAGACTCACAACAAGCCACATAATAAAAGCATATAATATTGACTTTATTAGTAAAAATATGATAAAATAAAAGACTTAAAAACAACAATTATGATTATGAGAAATATAATTTATTTGCTTTTGTTAGTAAGCATTAGCAGCAGATTAATACAACTACAGAAAAAACATTTTCAAAAGTTTACTTGGATACGTAATTTATTTACCAACAAAAACAAAAAAAATCAGGTAGTACAGAGTGGCATTAGTAAGCATATCGAAAATATTGCTATACCTTCAAGCATACAGCTACACCAAGGGAACACAACAACAGCATACAGACCTTTTACACATTGGAACATGGCAAGAAAAATTTCTAAAAAAGCAAATTTTTATAGCCCACTACATAATAACCAAACAAGTGTAGCAGCACAAAATTCTGTATCCACAACACAAGCACCTGTATACTTCATCAGTGAAGAAATATGCCAAAACTCAATTGGGCATATTATTGATTTACTTGCACAAGCCAGCACAAAACCAAATAGTAAAATCATATTTGCACCAAAAGTGCTACCTATGATTTTAGCTAAATTACCTAGCAACTTATCTGTATTAGAAGATAGTGAAGCTAATAATGCACTACAAGCAAGTACTAGCAATTACAATAGCAGCACACCACAAATAATTGAGCGTATAAGCAATAATCTCTCTCTTCAAACACCAAAACTAAAATATAAGCTAGAGCGATTACTCAAGCAAAACACAACTCAAAGCATTCAAATACAGTTTTGTCATAAAATGACTGAAAAAATTAACACAGTTATACAAAACAATACAGAAAAAAACAGCGCTAGCTTAGTAAAAACAAGTGTAGGAAACAGCAATAAGCAGAAATACTCTAGTAAAAATAACAATAACAGTCTTTGGATAAATCCAAGAATTATACAACATCTAGTCATTTATTTTCTCAACGAGTACAAAACATACAGCTCTATTGAACCTGAAAAAACCACATCAGCATTAACAACTACAAAAACTGCAGAGTACAACACTATGACACCAAGCCCTAAAAACACAACAGCCCAATATATTAGTCAAAATCAAGAAATCACCTATTATATTACGGAAAAAATATGCAGTAGCCCAGTACAAAAAATTATTGAGTTACTTACCCAAGCCACAGAACAACCACATAGCAAAATCATACTTGCACCAAGAGTATTACCAATGATTTTATCGAAAATAGCAACAACATTATTTGCTGAAACAGACAAAAGAATTAGTATGCAAGCCAGTCTGCTACTATGGAATAATAAGGCTGCTATTGCAACAACAGAACAACATAGGGATTCTAGTACACTTAATTACGCTTTTGGCGGATTTAAACTAGAAAAACTAATGCAAGAAAACTTGAGCAAAAGCATAGAGCTAACATTACCTAGACAACTCCCCAGACCACTAGAAAGATTAAGTAGCACCCTCTCAAAAAAAGCTAGTGTTGAAACATTAACTATAGCAAATGAGACTTTAAGTAAAAAAGATAGCAATACATTTTGGGTTGAGCCAGCAATTCTACAACAGCTTGCCGAATATTTAATAAGAAACTCTAAGATAATACAAAATCCACATCAGACAGATACAGCAAACAGCCATGATAGAGTAGCATTTGAGACTGCAGAAGACACGACCAATCAAAGTGGCAGGATCGGTGGTGATACAGGCGATACGCATAGAGAATATACTAATTCTTACGCAGACAGTGCCACAGCAGCAGATAATACTGGCACACGAGCTTCCCATCACAATAATTATGGTAGTATCGGTAGCTCAAGCACAAGCAATACAGGCACAAATTCTAACAACAACGGCTCAAACACAAACAGCGGTGGCGGCTCTAGAGTAACAATGCAACAACCAATTGTTACAAGAAATGAGAACAATAATGACAATACAGTAGAAGTTGAGCTATTAGCTATTTTTGATAAATTTAGCTACAAAAACGGTTACTGCACGCCAATGTGTTACGATGCTATAATAACAGACTTAGATGATAACAATACTATTACCAGCGATCACATAAGCGATCACATAGATAGACTAATGCAAAAGACATGCGAGAATCAAAAGAGACACCTAAATTCCTTCGATATAAATATAACATCAGATGATATACTTGCAGCAAAAGAAACGGCTACACTCACTAAGAAAGCTGTAGATGATAGCAATAACTACACGGTAGAAATACAAGAAAACATTAGCCTACATTGCGATGTATACAATAAGATACAAAAAGTAAGCACCTCATGGAAAGGAGATAACGAGGCAGAGGAAGCTGGTAGAAAAGCGATGCGTTGGTATCTTGCAACCCACACAGTCAACCGTGATAGCAAAATACCAATTGATAGTAAAAACAATGCATTTGTAACTGCAGCTAAAGAAGAAGGCATGAAGATTCTAAGAGAAAAGTTCAGTCTAAACGATGAAAGCATCTTCGTATGCAGTGGCACTGAAAATAGACAAGAGCAAAGACCAGCTATCTAAGCTCGTTTACGCACTATAGACGCATGCTGCTCTTGCGTATAATGATGATTAGCCAAAGTGTGCATAGCATGTTGTGCACGCTCAAGCTGCTTGCATTGATAGGCACAATGATAGCTAAGCATACAATATTTAACCCATAAAGCCAGTGTTATAAATATGCTAGTTAAAGTGATATATGGTATAGGCGCACCAATTGCATATAAAGCCAAAATACCTATAGTCACACAGATAGCTAGAATAACTACAACAAACTGTATCCGCATCCATGCTTGTAAATCTCTAACTTGATTTTTCGCATCCACCAGTTTTGCCATGACCAACATCTGCGCACGTTGATGAATTTCATTAGTATCATTACTATCTTTTGACATATAACCACCTGATTATATATATCTTATATATATATTATAGTGGCAAACCGTTAATAATTCTGTAAAAAGCCATTAAAATCACTCTTAATCAGTAAATTGGTATAAAACCTCGCCCTCGCCGATCATATACATTTTTTCTCTGGCATAATGCTTAGTTAATGCGCCGCCTTTCTTCAAGTTGTTGACTAAACCCTGCAATTGAGTATTCTTATCGTTAATATGCTTTACCGCTTGCCTTTCCTGCCTAATCCTAACTTTTAAATCATACCACTTAGCAACATTAGCATCACTGAGCCATAAGGTATACTGCAAAAGGAGAAAAGCGAAGAGTAACAGCGTTCTAAAAAGAACCAAACCTAATTTATGCAGCATAGCAGCTTTAACTGATAGATTCTTTATATCTTGCCAAAGCATGGCCCTGATAACAAGCGTTTTCTGCTAAAATTGACTCAATCCATAATAATCTATTATATTTTGCCACCCTATCTTGTTGTCTTGCAGGGCCTGCCTTAATTTGTCCAGTAGACATACCTACTGCAAGATCAGCAATAAAGGTATCCTCAGTCTCTCCTGAGCGATGCGATATCATACATGCATAATCATTATCTTTAGCTAATTTAATAGTTGCTATAGTCTCACTTACAGTACCAACTTGATTTGGTTTTATCAAAATAGCATTAGCTGCATTACTCACTACCCCTTCTGATAAACGCTGACTTTGTGTGACAAATAAGTCATCACCAACAAGCTGCACACGCTCACCAACAGCATTATTCAACATGGTCCATGTTTGCCAATCATCCTCTGCAGCAGCATCTTCTAGAGACAACAGCGGATACTGATCAACTAGAAAAGATAAATAATCAACCCACTGCTGCTTTGAAAATTGACTGGAACTACCTATATTTGGACTGTATGAATTCTCTTGATAAAAACCACTACTTGCTAGATCCAAAGCCAAACCTACCTGATTGATGCCATAACCAGACTGTTTGATTGCCAAGACAAGTAAATCAAGCACTGCTTCAATATTATCCATAAAAGGAGCATATCCACCCTCATCGCCTTTAGAAGTAACAATATTTTTTTGCTTCAGCAACATACCTAAAACATGATGTATCTCAGACCCTGCACGCAACGCTTCTGCAAAACAAGAAAAACCAAAAGGAACCAGCATAAACTCTTGTATCCTAATATTATTATCTGCATGCGCACCACCATTGACTATATTCATAAATGGCACTGGTAACTGTGAAGCGGTAGCATCAAAGTATTGAAATAGATGTATATTACGAGATTTAGCCTGTGCCACACAAAATGCTTGCGAAATAGCTAATATTGCGTTTGCACCATATACTTTTTTATTTACACTACCATCAAGCTCACAAAGACAAATATCTAAAACTTGCTGAGACTCAAAAAATTTACCCTGAATAGCTTTAGCAAAAAAGCCATTAATATGTGCAACTGCTCGTTGAACTCCCTTCCCAAAATAACGTTGCTCATCACCATCACGCAACTCACATGATTCATGCTTACCAGTAGAAGCACCTGAAGGAACAACACTTATACCTACAGCACCATCGGCTAGTTGCAATCGACAGCCAACAGTAGGCATACCTCTGGAATCAAGCAGCTCAATGGCATGTAAGGATTCAATCTGCATAAACTAAATCATGCTTAACCAAACGATCAACAGCAGAAAAAGATTGCAAATGAGCCTTCATCTCATGAAGCGGAATGGAGTTTGGACCATCACTTAAAGCTTTATCAGGGTTTGGATGCGTCTCCATAAATATTGCAGCAATCCCCATGGTAAGACTAGCTTTGGCTAACATAGGCGCATATTCACGCTCACCTTGCGAGCGACCATCTCCAGCACCTGGCAACTGCACAGAATGAGTTGCATCAAATACCACCGGATATCCAAAAGACTTCATAATGGCAAGTCCACGGAAATCAACTACAAGATTATTATAGCCAAAACATGAGCCCCGCTCACATAAAAGTATATTTTCATTACCCACAGTTAGCACTTTATCTAACACGTGACGCATATCTTTAGGTGCTAAAAACTGACCTTTTTTTATATTAACAGGCAACATAGTGGCGGCAGCATGCTGCAATAACTCTGTCTGTCGACATAAAAATGCTGGTATTTGTAAAAAATCAACAACCGGCTCTACCATATTAACCATAGCAATATCATGCACATCAGTAATAATCTTCACCCCAAGATCTTTTTTTACATTAGCTAATATATCCAGAGCTTTTTCTCTACCAACACCCACAAAGCTTCTATGTGAGGTTCTATTAGCCTTTTCCACACTAGCCTTAAAAATATAGTTAATACCTAAAGAGCGACATAATGCTTGCAAATGAGATGCAATCTCATAGACATTATCAGCACTTTCAACAACACATGGGCCAGCAATTAAAGTAAATGGCTGCTCATTCCCGATACCATATGGTTGCAATGTGTGTTGTACCACCATTAACCTCTCCTTTTAATTGCTGCCTGTAAAAAAGATACAAACAATGGATGCGGGGCCAAAGGCTTTGATTCAAACTCAGGATGACACTGGCAAGCAACAAACCATGGATGCTCAGGTATTTCAACAACATCAACAAAGTCATCGTCAACTGATCTAGCGCTCACACGCATACCTGATTGTTCCATTTTATCGACATAATTTGGATTAACCTCATATCTATGCCTATGTCTTTCAGCAATTTCTTCTTTTTGGTAAGCTGCATAGACCTTACTATCTAAGGCAAGCTTGTCTTTAATCTTACCCAAACGCATAGTGCCACCTTTATCAGTAACCTCTGCATGCTTATTTTCTGCAAGTTCGCTAATTAGACAAACTACTGGCTCCTTACAATCAGGATCAATTTCAGTACTGTTAGCATCTATTTGCAATACCGTGCGACAAAACTCTACAACTGCCAGCTGCATACCAAAACAAATACCCAAAAAAGGCAGTCCACTGCTACGCGCATGAGTAATAGCATCTAGTTTACCTTGACTACCTCTAGGACCAAAACCACCAGGAATTATAAGACCTGACACAGTTTGTAGAGCATCGACAAGCTGCTCTTTACTACTGTGTTCTGCATCAATAAAGACCAACTCTGCTTGCACACCCAAAGCTATGCTTGCATGCCTAACAGCTTCCCGAAGTGACTTATAAGCATCACCTAAACCACAGTATTTACCTACCATTGCAATTTTGATTGTTGACTGCGCCTCTTGCTCGCGCTTTACCAAGTCTATCCAAGGAGCAATATCAGTTGCTGTACACTGCAGACCCGTATGTTTAGCGATAAGAGATATAATTGACTGCTTAGCTAGAACTTCAGGCACACTGTAAGTACTATCAACATCAGGGACAGCAACCACACTCTCTGGCGCTACGTTAGTAAATAGACCAATTTTTTTTCTCGCAGCATCACTTAATAAACTATCTGAACGACAAACCAAGATATCAGGCTGTATCCCAATGGAACGAAGCTCTTTAACAGAATGCTGAGTAGGCTTTGTTTTTAATTCTCCTGCAGTTTTGATGTAAGGCAACAAAGTTAGGTGTATATACATGACTTTATCAGCACCATGACGCACTCGCATCTGTCTAATTGCCTCAAGATAAGGTAATGACTCAATATCACCAACAGTACCACCAACCTCAACTAAAGTAACGTCATAGCGCTCACCTACATTCTCTATAAGTGACTGAATATGATCTGTAATATGAGGAATAACTTGCACTGTTGCACCTAGATAATCACCTTGTCTCTCTTTGCGGATAACTTCAGCATACACTTGTCCAGAGGTTACACTATTTTCTTTATACATCTGCACCGATAAGAAACGCTCGTAATGACCCAAATCAAGATCTGTTTCGGCACCGTCTACAGTCACATATACCTCTCCATGCTCAGATGGACTCATAGTACCAGGGTCTACGTTTATGTATGGATCTAACTTCATACATGTGACACTACAACCCGACCTTTCCAGTAACGCACCAAGGGAAGCAGATAAAATACCTTTACCTAATGAGGAGACCACTCCACCTGTAACAAATATAAATATCATAAAGCTTTAGTTTTTGCTGTACTTCTATATTAACAGATATTAACTTGAGTTAAAAGGTTTTAAAATATGATGACCAGTACACAAATACATGTTATCACAATAACATCCTCTACAAGCAAAGCTTGTGTTAAGAAAACATTCATGGCAAAGTTAGTATATGATAGAACTAAATTTGACAGACATTGATTACATAACAAGCGCAATATTTTGTAGTTTAATACTGGTTATTACAGCAATATACTATTGCTACAAGCAGTTACATAAACAACAACTAATCCTCAACAAACTACTCAGTCATACCGAACCTCTAGCAATGCATTTCAACACTAGTGAAGTTAATCATAGAACACTAAGCCAAACTGTAACCCAGCAGCATCAGCAACTTTTACTACACCAACAACAAGAACTACGGGCGATAATGCAAGAAGTAAGATCACAAATAACACAGACATTACAACAGCAAACCCTCAACATCACCCAGCAACTACAAACAATGCAGCAACAATCAGATAAACACCTCTTTAACATCACCAATCAGGTTCATAAAAGACTTGATGAAGGCTTTGCGAAAACAAATAATATATTCACAGATGTCATCAAACGTCTAGCACTTATTGATCAAGCACAGCAACGCATCACCGATCTATCATCTAATGTCGTTGATCTACAAGAAATACTATCCAATAAACAAGCACGAGGACATTTTGGTGAAGTACAACTACAACAATTAATAGCCAACTGCCTACCAGAAAAATGCTACGCCCTACAGCATACTTTCAGCAATCATAAACGAGTAGACTGTGCACTATTCTTACCTGAGCCCACTGGTATAATAGCCATAGATGCAAAATTCCCACTTGAAAATTATCGTCGCTTACAGGCTGAGAGAAACAATGTAAAACATACACAAGCCTTCAGACAAGATATAAAAAATCATATCGATGATGTTGCTAGTAAATATATTATAGAGAAAGAAACAGCACAAGCAGCTATTTTATTTATTCCTGCCGAATCAATATTTGCAGAAATACATGCCAATCACAGCAACCTTATCCAACATGCTTATCAAAAAAAAGTTTGGTTAGTTTCACCCACAACAATGATGGCTATTATACATACTATACAAGCACTACTTAAAGATATAGAAACACAAAAACAAGTACATATCATTCAAGAACATTTAAACTATCTCTCCTCTGACTTCCAACGCTTCCAAGACCGTATGCACTCTGTCGCCAAACACATCGCAGATGCCCATGATAAAGTTGGTCAAGTGAAAATTTCAGCCGATAAAATTCATAAGCGTTTTCAAAAAATTGAAAAAGTAGAACTGGACAAAACAGCTAATTTTGCGATTGAGGAATCATGTTAGCATCAGCCGCAACCTGATAGAAAGGATTTGGCAGCTTTAACTGCCACAACGACTGTCCTGACCAAAATTCAGCACATTGATCACTCACATGCACAACCACTGTGTAGCCTTGCTGCTTAATAGATGAAAAAATATGCTTTTTATAAGCAACAGTAGACAAATTAGTATTGTTACAATATAAGTCCCCACCATTAATCGGCACAGTAATTTGCTGCAATTGCATCTTTGTCAGTTGGCAAAACCTTTGCGGCCTGCCTGTTACAATAAATATTCTATATCCCATTGCAATAAATTGCTTAGCCAGCTGTACTACCGGACTAAGACCAACAGCCTTACTATGTGACAAATACTGATAAAACCCTGCTGTTGTAGGCATATAATGACTAGATTGCAAATAAGAAATATTTGAGATAAGCGTTTCATCAACATCAAAAACAACCGCTTTAGAACCCTGAGAAATAGCTAATCGTTGTTTAAAAAAATTTACTTCAAATTGACTCACAGCCTCAGCAACGTCTCGATAATAAGCACCTGTACTTACATACTCAGCACGCTGTGCGACGGTCATAGATTCCTGAGTGCAAGCCAAAGAAAATCGCGATAACAAAATATAAAGCAACAACAACATAATACGCAATAGAAAATATCGTGCCCGGAGAGATTCGAACTCCCGACCGCCTGGTTCGTAGCCAGGTACTCTATCCAGCTGAGCTACGGGCACAATGAGCATATAGTATACCCACTTAACATAAATAATTCAAGCACAAATAAAGTTTCCCAGGCTAAATGTATTGCATCCAATATACAAAACCACTACAATATTCAACTTAGGAATATTGAAATCCATGGACTTAAACTGGCTTTTTGCAGAAATATTATTACAATTTACCAATGCCCCATTATTGATAACAATAGCATGCATAGGCTTGCATAGCAGCCTACGTAATAATGTAATAAATGCTCTAAGTGCTATGTGTTTTAACAGTATCATTGGGCGATTATTAAAAATGTACTTTGCAATACCATTAAACCCAGCACTGCACATTAATGACTACAGCTTTCCCAGTGGACACACATTAGCTGCAGCAACATTTTATGGCTATTTAGCATACTGCCTACACAATAAAGCCACCTACCTATTATACACTTTACTTATCTGCGGTATCAGCTATGGCCTGATTCATCACGGCTACCATGACATCTATGATATCAGCGCAGCAATATTGCTGGCACTTTTAACCATCCCCTGCTATTACAGTTACTTACATCAACAACACAACTTAGCCTGGCTAATTATTTTTGGCATTATTATAAATTGCTATATGCCAACAGCTAATGTACCTATCACAAAAATACAGCATATTTGGCTTAATATCGGTTTTCTTTTTGGTGTATACCATACACAAATCATCAAAGCTGATCAGCAGAAAAAAGATATGCACATAAGTAGCAGCATCCATAGTATACTAGGCGCTATTTTCTACTACCTAGGCATATTAATCCATGAGCAAATATGTACAGTTCCATTTTTATTATTTATCCCAAGCTATATATTTAGTTATTGGGCACTGAGTACATCACAAAGACCAAAACTACAACAAAAAATACAAGCGTTATACAATTCTATTACAAGCAGATTATACTATGTCTAGCACATTTATAGCCTATTTATTAGTTACACTTGTTGTTTCTACACAAGCAAGCATCCCTAAGAATATCCCCTTTCAGGTACTTGCACAGCACAGCCACAAACAAGAACACTTTACTCAAGGCCTCTTATTTAAATCACCCTATTTATACGAAAGTATTGGTTTGTATGCACAAAGCAAGTTAATACGATACTCATGGCCAGAATTAGAGTATCAGCGCAGCATAGAACTTCCTAAAACACTATTTGCTGAAGGCATTGCCTTAGTAGACGATAAACTAATACAGCTAACATGGCGTGAGAATAAAGCACTAGTTTATAACACTAGCAATCTAAAACCACAAACATCTCATAGCTTTCATGGTGAAGGATGGGGCTTAACTTCAGACGGCCAACATTATATTATGAGCTCAGGCAACCATTGTTTACAATACAGAGATAAAGACTTTAGTTTGTTAAAAACATTATGCCTAAAAGATCCAAAATATAAAAAATGGCGACTGAATGATTTAAGCTACCAAGGGGGCTACGTATATGCCAACATTCTATTCAAAGATATTATTGCTAAAATAGAGCCAAATAAGGCTGAAGTAGTAGGCATCATTAATCTTAGTAGTATACGAGCAAAACTACCCAAGTCTGCCCAAGTACTAAATGGCATCACACATCTCGATGCACACACTATGCTTATTACCGGTAAATTATGGCCCTACTTTTATACAGTACAACTATATGAAACATAAGCACTTACTGCTTTTTGTACTTAAAAACATCATCTAATTCAGGTGCTTTAGTTGTAAAAACATATTTATGCACAGCATCTGCTGTCTCAACAAGCTTGTTATCATAATCAGAACATTGATCTTTTTTACCATTGACCACACAATCACACCACTGAGCTTCTGCGGCTGTTACTACAGGTACATACTTACAATACCTAGAACACATCTTCTGCAAACTCTGATAATTATCCTTAGCAATAGACTTTTTAATATAATTATAATCGGCATAAGTACAACCAATAGGACAAGCAGGATCGTTAGGCAAATATTCTCTAATGATTGATACTAAACTTGAATACTGCGGCGCCTTAACACTTTTAAAAAGCTTAACCATTGCATAACCAAAACCTTTTGCAATCATAGCATGGACAAACCTCTCATCATAATCCTCCCAAGCACCTGGCTTGTATGCTAGTACAATAAGATAATCGAACAATGAAGGCGTTGCTAGCATCCAACCACGCACATTAATACAAAAATTGTATTTATCTTGATTGGTAAACTCAGGAGCAGGAACAGTAGCTTCTTCTTTTTCAGCCTCAACTTTAGGCACTACATGCTGCAACTTAGTTTTAATACCATTAAAATATTCAGTTAGCCCAGAAACATCATTAGCAGCAAACACAGACATATTCGCACAAAATAAAAAAATAATATATATAATCAACACAAGAACCCTTTAAATAAGCAACCACTGACTAGACATAATTCAACAATTTTGCTACATTTAAACTAATACAACCTAAGGCGAAATTTTGATCTCCAAAAATCACACCAAAATACTTATAGCCAGTACTGCTATAGGTATATACCTTGCTATAATAATAGCATTTATTTATCTTGTCACGCACACAAGCCATATAGACAGCTATATATTTAAAAAGAACACCCCAAAACAGTGGCAAGTACTAGACGCACAAAGCAAGAAAAACTACGTTAGTTTTCAGCAAGAGAAGTGGCAAGATACACCATATGAGAATGTACAAATACCAGTTAACAATAACATTACATTAAGTGGCTGGCTTAGCATTGTAGACTCTGATAAACCAATAGTAATTGTTATACATGGTATTGCACCAAACAGTAAGGCCAAAGAAGAATCACTACTGGTACACAATATTCTAGCTAAAGCAAACATTAACGTCCTAAATATAGACTTACGTAATTACGGCAGCAGTAGTAAAACAGGATCATTTATCAAGCTTGGCCAAACCGAATACCAAGATGTTATCGCTGCAGCACACTGGCTTGTCACACAAAAGAAATTCCATCCTAAACAAATAGGAGTTGCAGGACTATCACTAGGAGCTGTAACCAGTGCCATAGCGTTCAGTAAAGATGATAACATCAGCGCATTATGGCTAGACAGCCCCTTCACTAACTTCAACACAATGGTTGCACATGAGCTCTCAAGGTATGGGCTTGTGTACCACAGTTTTATCAAAGAGAGTATTAACTACGTGGCAGATCTTATTTTTGGCTTTAAACCCTCCAATCATTCTGTGATTGATGCCATCAGTAATGCTAAGCACAGAGCTATCTATATCACACAAGGAATCGCAGATAAACGCATACCTATAACCCATGCAGAATATTTCATAAACAAAGCAAAAGAGAAAAAAGTAGATATCCATCACTGGCTTGTTAAAGATGAGGACCACCTATTTACAATGTTTAACAAAACTGAAGAATATCAGAAAAATATCACTGACTTTTTTAATAACGCACTGAGCACTAAGACGGAACTTCGTCAACAGAACGCTGATTAACACCTAGATGATTTTCACCACGCTTTTTTGCCAACTGCATCTGCTTCTGTCTTTGTGCAAAACGCTCTCTATCACTAGCATTATATTGATCAATACATTGGTGACATGATACACCAGCAACATAAGCAGCATGCTGTTTATCCATCTCTGTGATGGGACGCCGACATGCAAAGCATTGGCTATATTTACTTTTATTTAAATTTTTATCAACCGCTACTCTATTATCAAAAACAAAACAATCCCCTTCCCAGAGACTATCTTGACCGTTTTTATCTTCTAAATACTTAAGAACGCCACCATCAAGTTGATAGACATTAGTATAGCCTTGTTCTCTCATATAGGCAGATGCTTTCTCACAACGAATACCACCAGTACAAAACATGGCTATTTTTTTATTTTTATCAGCACCTAATGTACGCTCAACAAATTCAGGGAATTCTCTAAAATTATCAGTATCTGGGTTAACAGCACCCTTAAATGTACCAATCTGTACCTCATAAGTATTACGCGTATCAAGAACAACGCAATCAGGGTCTTGAATCATATCATCCCAAGCCTTTGTACTCAGATGCTCTGCAGTATTCTTAACCACAGCAACATCACCCATGCCCATGGTAACAATCTCTTTTTTGAGCTTCACCTTAGCTCTAAGGAAAGGATTTTTATCAATATGTGCATACTTAACTTTTATGTCACTAAATGCTGGCCATTTTTTTATAGTATCAAGTATAACTTCTACTGCCTTTGCAGAACCTGCTATAGTGCCATTGAGCCCTTCACTTGCAAGTAAGAACGTACCACGAATATTCTCTGCCCGCATAACTTCTTCCAGACAAGACTTATAAGTGAGCAAATCCTCTAGTGGCTCATTGACAAAATGATACATTGCAGCAACAACATATTGACTCATAACATATTAATAAAAAAGATTATTATATCGCATAACGTCAAAAGAATAAATATCTATCGCACACTACTTAATAATTACTAGCTTAGTGCAAGCTCCTTTACAGCACGAACTAACTTTGAAATACCTATATTAAGCTCAGTAAAACTTTCTGCTAGCATTCTTGCCGGGGTAGAAACAATTTTATGCTGCTGATCAATAACAATTTCATCAGCCCTACAATCTTGATGAGTACAACCTAGCTGCTGTATTTTTTCAGCTAATTCTTTGTCATTACCAATAGTAAAGCAAGCATTCTTATAAAGTCTTGGTATTAGCATGGGCGCAATACACATAAAGCCTACTGGATATTTCTTGGCAACAGCTTGAGCTAGAAAATCCTCAACAGGTGGATAAAGTGTATAATCCATATCTGAGCGCGCAAAATCACACAAATTATGCACTGCACCAAAACCACCAGGTACAATGACCGCATTATAATCATTGATATCTGCTAATGCGATATCCCTTACCTGACCACGAACAATTCTTGCAGAGTACTCTAACACATTCACACCAGAGGATATCTCCTGTTGCGTAAGATGATCAACATGCCTATTACTTACATAATTAGGCGCAAGCGCTTCCCAACTAATATCAGAGGCCTCTAAAGCAAGTAAAGTACAAATAGCTTCTCCGATTTCAGTACCATCATAAACACCACAACCTGATAAAATAACCGCAAACTTCACAGACAAACCCTCATTATAAAAAAAACTACAATGCACCAGAAAATGACAAAGATATTCTAAAGTACATGTTTAAATTTAAGTATAATATGTAGAATACAAAAGTGAAGCACTTATTATAAAGAAAGTGGCGGAGAGAGAGGGATTCGAACCCTCGATGAGGATAACCCCATACTCCCTTAGCAGGGGAGCGCCTTCAGCCACTCGGCCACCTCTCCTAATGGACGTAATAATAGCAATTTGGCGGTATATATTCAAGAAATTTCAACAAAAATAAACTATTCTTCGCTAGCGTCTTCTTTTTTTTCAAGGTCTTTTTTATCTTTTATCCTTTCGTATACCTCTTTGCGATGCACGCCAACATGTTTAGGAGCATCAACACCAATACGAACTTGGTGACCGCGGACCCCTAATACAGTTAATTGCACATCCTCACCTATAATGAGAACTTCGCCTATCCTTCGCGTTAATATGAGCATAATCCTACCCTAATATTTCCATTTATGCTTCTATTATAGCAGCTATGAGTCAAAGCTACCAGTATATATTTAAAAAACAACAACTACAGTATAATAAAACCCATATACTAAGAAAATTTTATAGATAATTTAGAATATATAACATATCTAAATTGGACTAGGAATTTCAATATATTGATGGTCAATAGCAAACTCTTTAGCAATAGCACTACCCACCGCCTGCACACCATAACGCTCTGTAGCATGATGACCAGCAGCAAATACGACAATACCTGCCTCACGAGCAATATGCACTATACGCTCTGGAACTTCTCCAGTTATAAATGCATCTACACCCTGAGCAATAGCATAATGAATATCATCACCAGCAGCACCTGTACACCAAGCGACAGTTTTGATTACTTTTTGTTGATCACAAGCTAGTATAAGCGGCTCATGAGAAAGCTGCTTGGTAAACATCACTCCTAGCTCAGCAACTGTCATAGGCTGCGCAAGACGCCCATACATACCTAAATCAAAACCTACCGTACTTGCTAATCGACCATCAATATGCCAATGCATAGCTTTGGCAAGCTGAGCATTATTACCAAAAGACGCATGATAATCTAAAGGCAAATGATAAGCCATAAGACTGATACCATTCTCTATGAGCAACTTTATTCTCTTATAGTGCATCCCAGTAATGACACTAGCATCGTGGCGCCAAAAATAGCCATGATGCACTAAAATACAATCTGCATTAACTGCCAGCGCCTGCTCAAGCAGTGCCATTGAAGCTGTTACAGCACTCACCAACACCCGCACCTCATCTTTACCTTGCACCTGTAAACCATTTGGACAACCATCCTTACAATCCAAACGCAACAAAGTATCAGTAAAATTGACAATTTTATACAAATCCGTCATGCAAACCTCCCCTATTTAAAGCAAATACAATAAACTACTACTTTGCCAATCTATGTAATTGAGTAAAACAAGATTGAATTCTAGCATGATTATTATACCAAGTTGGCAAAATAATATACATCCAATAACTTAAATCATTCACCGACATTTTACTAATCGCTTCATTAGTCTGATTAACCCAATAAGGTCTAAGCGTTGCCTGCTGAAGATATTTATTATGTATTAACATTGGCTTAACACCCTTCCTAAGCAACCCATAACTAATTAATACATCATCTGCATAAACACAAGCACCATTCATGGCCAAAACCTTGTTCAAGGCAATTAAGTCTACAGAATCTGCCACAAAACCTAAACTACCAACACCCTGAGCAAGCCAATACTTACTGGTATATCCTAAATTATCCAACAATCTATCCATAAGCTGATAATGCACTGGAGATCTTGTAGCAGCAGCACCCAGGGTAGCAAATAGTGAACCAGTTACCACTGCCTTATTATGAACCAAAGCATATATATGCTCATTAACAACACCTCTAGGATATAAATAATCATCATCAATAGTTATAATCAACGCTTTTGGATCAACAGCTAAAGCATATTCAATTGTGGGTAAGGATTTACTTATTGGACCAAGATCTCGACCAATTCTTTGTATTTTAACTTTAGGTAAAGCAATTAAGGATGCAGGTATATCATAATTTTGTATGTTACGAAATTTCTCAGGTATATTGACAAAAATAGTAGTAATAAACTGTGTATCAATAAGACGCAAAACATTATCAAGCTGCTTTATACGCTGTGGCGTTGTACTCAAACTTAAATAAACAGGATGTTTAGCCAAATAATCCAAGACTTTACTATCTTGAGTAAGATCTCGAACTGGCATCGTATGTACAAAGCGCTTGGCTTCAATATCTAAGTTTAGGTATCTATGATTATAGCTAGAGAGTAACAACAAACCTGCATGTAATAGTATTAATAACCAGGCCACTAAGAAAATACGTTTCTCAGAATTAGTAAATACCATGAACTATGCAACAATTGCTGGGGCCACAGCCTGATTAGCTTCTGACTTAGCCTCACATAGTTTGTAATGCTGATGTAATAAACGGACGGCTAATTCTAAGCATTGCTCATCTATTAAAACCGAAACCTGATAATCCAAAGCCCCTATGTGATAATAATGTATATTTGCCTTACCTAAAACACGCATTATCGTAGTAGTAATTGACATATCTCTTGCAAGCGCATAACCCAACAAGGACACCTTAGCTTTATCACGTAAGATACGAAGAGAACGTTGGGTGTTTTCAGCTAACCATGTATCTAAAGAAGTTCTTAATAAATCATAATCATCAAAGCTACATAAACAATCCAGCTGAAAAGTACTATTATGCACCTGACGAATAGTATGATCTAAATCAAGACCAGATTTTGATAGCAGAGCAAATAAAGCGGGTAAAGCCTGAACATCATCTAAATGCGCCTGCACCATAAGCAACACATAACTACGAGCACTAGCTATAGCAGAGACTTGCGTTCTCTCAATCATATCATTATTTCTTTTTGCATTAGAGTAATCAACCACAGTACCTAACCCCTCAGTAAATGTTGGACATATACGCATAGGCACAGCATAACGTGCAGCAATAGCAACAGCACGTTTTTGCATCACCTTAGCACCCAAACAAGAATAAGCTAACAATTGATGAATGTCCATACGATGAATCAACCTTGCAGAAGGTTCAATTTTCGGATCTGCAGTAAATATACCCTGCTCATCAACAAAGATCTGGCATTCATCAGCCTGTAGCGCAGCAGCAACTGCAACTGCAGTGGTATCTGAACCACCACGACCAAGTGTAGTAAGAGCATTATCTGCGCCAAGCGCCTGAAAACCAGTAATAACAGGAATCGTACCCTTAGCAAGCAACTGCCTAATACTAACCGTATCTATAGTATTTATTGAAGCACGCTGATGTAGCGCATCACTATGGATACCAGCCTGCCAAGCATTCAAAGAACAAGCATGTAATCCTATATCCTCTAAAGCTAGGACCATTAAGCATACAGCTGTTTGCTCTCCAACAGCTAACAACTGATCATACTCACGCTTGGATTGTGTCTTAGTGACTAAATTAGCCAGTTTAATTAATCTATCCGTCTCTCCTTGTAGAGCAGACAGTACCAGCACAACATCATAGCCTGCATGCACGTATTTTTGTACACGTCTTGCAATATAGCTAAGCTTGGATAAGTCTGTTAGAGAACTACCTCCAAACTTTTGTACTAACATTACCATAACTTAATTTTACACCATAGCTATTAACGCCGAAGTAATATCAACTTGAAACTGCTGCATAGCATCGTACTCACCGCTAAAAGATCCTTGCGCAAAGCTTTGCTTACCACCACCGCGAACACCAAGGCTCGCCGGCATATTTTTCAGTATATCCGCAGCACTAAAGCGGTTTTTTAGCGAAGCAGCAACACCAACAGCTATTATCACTTTACTAGGTGCAAACCAGCTTAACAGCACCACCACCATATTTTCATCCACACGGAGAATACCATCCATTAATAATCTTACATGATTAGGCTGGTCTAGAGCAACACATGCTACTAAATATCCAACATCCTGCTGTACTTTTTTTTGTTTTAACAACTCAGGAACCTCAGCTAATAAGAGACGCTCAGCCTGTGACTGTAACTGCTTGTTTTTATCTTGTAGCTGCTGCTGTAATTGAGTAACCTTAGTTACCACTTGATCTGAGGAAACCTTCAAAGTACTTGCAATCTCATGAATATGCTGCCTAAAACCTTGATAATAAGCTAAAGCACATTCACCAGTATAAGCTTCAATACGCCTAACACCTTGAGCTATACCTGTCTCTTCAACAATAACAAAAAGACCTATATGCGCTGTATTAGCAACATGGACACCTCCACACAACTCTTTAGAAAATGTACCCATAGATAAAACTCTCACTTGCTCTTGATACTTTTCTGTAAACAAAGCCATGACACCTTGAGATTTAGCTTCAGCAAAAGGCATGATATCAGCCTGCACCAATAATGCAGCTTGTATTTTTGCATTAACGATATTCTCTATTTCAAACAATTGCGCAGAAGTTAACGGCTGAGAATGTGAAAAATCAAAACGCAATCTCTGTGGGGTTACCAGAGAGCCTTTCTGCACCACATGCTCTCCAAGCACTAATCTCAAAGCAGCATGTAGTAAATGTGTAGCCGAGTGATTACAGGCTGTTTTTTGTCTTTGCAAATCAACTTCACAACTAACATCTTGTCCTGACTGAATACTACCTTGAATAACCTTACCGTAATGCACAATAGCTTGATACAGTTTTTGCGTATCCTCAACTTGAAACAGTCCAGTTGCAGTTTTAATCATACCCTGATCACCAACTTGCCCACCAGACTCTGCATAAAAAGGAGTACTATCTAAGACCAAGCAAGCGGCATCACCAGCATGCAGCTGCTCTTTCTTTTGTTGATCAGCATGAATATAGATCAATTTACCTGAAGCTGACATGACATCATATCCCACAAAAATTGAGTGAAGATCTTTTGCCCAATCTTGATTTTGCTGAGCTGTAAAGCTCTGATTCTGTCTTGACCTTTGTTTTTGTGCTGACATAGCAGCATCAAAACCAGCATTATCTACATGCAAACCACGCTCACGAGCAAGATCCTGTACCAAATCGAGTGGAAAACCATACGTATCGTACAGCTTAAATACAGCAGCACCATCTAAAGTATTATCACTAGCCCCAGCAATTTGCTCAAACAAAGCCAAGCCTTGACTAATAGTAGCTGCAAATGCACGCTCTTCTTGTTCTATCGCAGCTTGTATTGCTGCAACTTGGGTAGTAAACATTGTCTCATGGGCGTATTCTTTAGCTAATACTGGGACAAGCTTGTAAAGACATGGCAAAGCTATACCACTCTTATAAGCATACCTCAAAGCTCTTCTAATTACTCTTCTTAGGACATAACCCCTACCTTCATTAGCAGGAAAAATACCTTCCACCAACATCCAGCAAATTGAACGCATATGATCAGCAATAACCCTTGCAGCAGTTAAATCTATTTTCTTATCTGAATGCAAAAGATGCACAGCGTCTATTATACGGGAAAAAACATCAACATCATAATTATTAGATACAGACTGAAGTACAGCACAAATACGTTCAAGCCCCATACCCGTATCCACACATAATTGTTTCAGTGGAATCATCTGTCCATCAGCCTGCTTATCAAACTGCATGAAGACTAAATTCCATATTTCAACATAGCGATCACCATCCTCATCAGGACTACCAGGAGGACCGCCAGCAACATCAGGACCATGGTCAAAAAATATTTCAGTACAAGGACCACAAGGACCTGTATCACCCATAGACCAGAAATTATCTTTTGCGCCACAACGCACCAATCTTTGTGCTGGAAATTTAAAATGTTCTAACCACAGTTTTTCTGTTTCGGCATCATCCTCATACACTGTGACCCATAAACGTTTGATATCTATTTTGAAAACATCTACCAACAAAGTTAATGCATGTGTAATAGCTTCTTTTTTACCATAAGCACCAAAACTAAAATTACCCAACATTTCAAAATAAGTATGATGTCTAGTAGTATAACCGACATTATCAAGATCATTGTGCTTACCACCTACTCTTAGGCAGCGTTGAGCGCTTGCAGCACAAGTAAATGGTGCCTGCTTAGGATTAAGAAAATACTGTTTGAAAGGCACCATACCAGCATTAGTAAATAGCAAAGTATCATCATCGACCGGAACAATGCTCGCACTAGGGACGATATTGTGCCCATTATTCTTAAAGTAATTTAAAAAGGCAGAACGCACCGCCTGTGTTGTATTATATTCCATCTAAAAAACTGTCAACTACATTCGGCTACATTGTGCGCATGCAACCATTTTTTGTCAAGCGCAACCCACAAAATGATAATCATCAATAATGTAATGAGCAAAAAGTACACTGGCATAACCTGTAAAGATTCACTATGCAAATAGGCCATCAACGCACTTATGATCATATTCATAATGTTATAAATAAAACTAAACCAACTTGCAGCAACACCAGCAGATTCTGCTTGATTCTCCAAAGCCAATGCAAACGAAGGCGTCAACACAAAACTCAATGCAAATTGTGATAATATCCAAAATCCAGTTAATAAAATACTCAGCATGTAAGCATGATAAGCTAACAGATTAAATGCCTCAACCGTATATACTCCAACAGTGAAACAAGTGTAAGAAAACAACATCAACAGCAAACCCCACTGCATAAGCGTAGTATAAACCACACCGGATTGTATGATATGATTAGCCAGTCTACAACCAATAGCATAAGCAGCAGCACCAAGCGCACAGACTAAACCAAACCACTGAGCTGATAAGTTAAGCTTCTCAGTAAAGTAAAATGGACCTTCCACAAAAAAAGCAAAGCAAATACCTAAGCCCAAACCTATCATCATTGCATGACCAAGCAAATTAGGATCAGAAAAAACAGAATAAAATCCCTTTTTAAAAGTATGTAACTTGAACGGCATTTTTGTTTTAGCAGTCTCTGGTAATGCGTAAGAGAGACGTAAATAGAAAATAATACCCACAACCAATAAAAAAACAAAGGTTAAACGCCAGTTTCCTGTACTAGCAATAGCACCACCTAACAATGCACCCATAGCAGGTGCCACAGAAACAACCATGCCAACCGTTGATGAGACTTCCATACGCTGCTCATGAGAGAAGACATCACGTAAAATACATGGTGACATACAACTTATAGCCCCAGCGAGACCTTGCAATAGCCGACCAAACATAAAAATTTTAAATTCGCTAGCGAAAATACAGACCGCAGTAGCTAACAAAAACAATGCATAAGCACAAAGAACAACAGGCCTACGGCCGTAACTATCAGAAATATTACCCCAGATCAGAGGCCCCAAACTGGCACCTAACAAGTAAATTGACATCGTATGACCCGCATATTCACCTGTAATAGCAAAACTAGCTGCTAAATCAGGCAACGTAGGTGAATAAATACTCTCAGCTAGCACTGGCAGTAACACCAGCATCACGGCCAAGTACAAAATATGATATGCCATCTCTTTGGTCATAAATAAACCATAATAATTAGCCTAATATAATAACATACTATCCATACAAACACCACAAATAAGCCCCTAATAACCGAAAAACAACACTTATCCAGCCAATATATTATTCACACAAGCAGCGCTTTCACAAAAATAGCATATTTATATGCAAAATCATGAGCAAATCAAACCTCACAACTATCCATAGTCTTAATCTTATGTTATAATGTTTCAACTTTTTTGTGCAGTATCAGCGGCTTGATTTGCTTGTTGGAACTATACAACTGGAGAGACAAAATATGAAAAACACACTGAGCACAAAACCTACCAGTTTCTGTCGCAATAAAGTATTTAAGCTCAAAGGCAATTATCCTGACATCATCGACTACATGGACAGTAAATTTGATCCATTAAGAACCCTATTTAATCAAATATGTAGAATATTCTCTGGCAGCATAACTGAAAAATGCTTGGGCACTGCGCTGGCCAATAATTATATCTTACCGATCATTCTGACTGCAGGCATTGTTTCAAACGGCACAAACGCCCTGTATAAATACACCTTTTTTTACAATCGTAAAGGATGGAAACAATACTGGCCATACCTATTATTATCCCTAATAGTCATAACTATTAGTATTATGAGCCTTACAAGATACACGATAAATAATTTCGACACCAGCTGTTTAAGATACCAGGGTATACCATTATCTATAATTTGTGGCAGCCTTCAGTTATGCGCAGAATGCTGGAATCTAATTGATAGACACTATACTTTCACACAAGCTAAAGAGCAACTTATCCTAGCCACAACGCAACATACAAACACCAACACAACAACCAAACTCACAAAGATTTATATTGATTGCCAAGCTAAGCTCAAATCCTTACGCACCAAACATATTATTATCAAAACACTACTATGCAACATGATGATTGGCTGGGCTAGCAATTTATTCAGAACTGAATTTCTTAAATTCAGCACAGAGTTTTCAATATTCATCGCCAGCATTGGCATTTTCCTTACACTGAGTAACTATTTTAAAAATATTTGCTATAAACAATATTTAAATCCCGATCAAAATAATTTTATTCAGCTAATTAGCAAACATAGTAATTGTGCTACACAAATAAGAGAAGCACTAGACACAATACCAAGCAAATAATAGAACTAAATCTCTAGCATAAGCAAAAACATTTTACACAAAGCAAAAATTAAACTATTATGAAATAACCTATGGCAAGGAAAACATATGTGGTTACTGATAGCAGTTTTAGCGCTACTAAACACTTCAATATTTGCAAAATCGCAGTACTTCACCGACCATCCATACATTGTAAGCGATTTTAAATTAGACAGTTATGTTCACCTAGAATCAGACAAAGTGTTCCGCTCACTTGATATGAGTCTTAAAAAAAGCAGCGTCAGCGCCAAAACCACACTAAGCTTTGCTAACAGATTTTACGCAAGTTTTTCTGCCAGCAGTATGCGCGGAACAACAGCCACAAATTTCCAAAATGCGTTCACAGAACTTACCTTTGAAAGTAAATTTTGCCACGATCTCAGACGCTCATGGCAACTGTTAAGTCTTGGCTACAATCGCTATATGTATCCCAATCAGGCTGAACAAACTTTTGGCGAACTCTTTGTAACTTATCAAGTCAATGGCTATAACCTAACACCTTATATTACTTATTCACATCAGCTCAATAAAACAATAAAGCCCTCAACATACACAGCAAGTACTAAAACTATGATACAAAGAAATAATACCGAAACCGGCATAACCTACGACTATGGCCCAGTAAAATTATTTGCCAACATGGGCGATTGGAAAGATACTGGTAGATATTACGCGTTTGCAGCTAGCTACACCTACCAGAACTATACGCTTAGCTATGGTGTGGTAAATACTAAAAGCTACGATAATATTAAAAAATCCTACCCTGTAGTCAGAGTAGCGTATAACAGCACTAGCAAGTTCAACTTTACAGACATGATTGATTAGAGTAATATGAAATAACTACTTGATTGGAGCACATGATGAACTATTTACTACCAGCACTATTACTGCTTTTATGCAAGTTTACACACGCTGCAACCTACAACGACCCTGTAGCAATGCTAGAAATACCAGAACTAAAACTGCACTCCTTCCTAAAGTTCACCAACAATTATATGTTCCGTGGTCAAACACAGAGTAACAACCAAGGTTCAGTACAAGCAGGCTTTAACGTTGAGTATGGAGAAAATGTAAACATATTTATCCAAGGAAGCAGTGTCAACATGGGTACCACAACCAGTCCAGCAACTATGGAGATAAAACTTAGACCACAAATTTCTACCAATTTCGGCAGATCTTGGCACAAACTGTATATACAATATGTCAATGCCACATACCCTAACTACACCAGCGGGACATGGAATTATGTGAATGCAATACAAGAGTTTTATTTTCAAAATTTCATGCCTTATGTGAAAATATCAAAGCAACTCGACGGCGATAAATTACAATATACTGAAGGTGGAGTAGTATATACATACAACGATTTCTTCGCTAAAGTACTGTATTCAAAATACAACTCAAAAATAACCAGCTTAGAATCTACTAGCGTACTTAACGGCAAAAACTCACAAGCAAGCTTTGGTTACAAATGGCAACATTATACCTTTAGCGTTTCATCAAACCGTTTCCGTAAAGATCCATTCCCAGGTAACGCTGCAACAACAACTAAAACAACTTGGGTCAGCATTGCCTATAACAGCTAAACTGTCTAAGTACAGCTAATAAAAAAAGAGCCTGCAATAACAGACTCTTTTTTTTATATCTAAATATAATAATTTAAGCGTCAGCAAGCTCTTCTTCAGCTACTTGTGTACCTTGTGGAATAAGTATAGCCCGAATCTTAGCTTCAATTTCTTCCGCCATAGCAGTATTCTGCTTTAATAATTCACGCACATTATCCTTACCTTGTCCTAATCGCTCTTTATTATAACTATACCAAGCACCAGATTTTTCAATAACGCCGTGCACAACACCTAAGTCAATTATCTCACCCTCACGAGAAATACCTTCTCCATAGATAATATCAAACTCAGCCTTACGAAATGGCGGACTCACTTTATTTTTAACTACCTTCACCCTTGTTTCACTACCATATACTTCATCACCACGCTTAAGCGCACCAGTTCTACGTATATCTAATCTCACTGATGAGTAGAATTTTAGTGCATTACCACCTGTAGTAGTTTCAGGATTACCAAACATTACACCTATCTTCATACGTATCTGATTAATAAATATCACCATTGCATTTGAGCGCTTAATATTAGCTGTAAGCTTACGCAAAGCTTGTGACATCAATCTAGCTTGTAATCCAACATGCGTATCTCCCATATCACCGTCAATCTCTGCACGAGGCGTAAGAGCTGCAACAGAGTCAACAACCACTAAATCAACAGCACCTGAGCGCACTAGCATATCAGTAATTTCAAGCGCCTGTTCTCCAGTATCCGGCTGAGATATAAGCAGTTTATCTACATCAACACCTAACTTTTGCGCATAGTGCGGATCTAAAGCATGCTCAGCATCAACAAATGCTGCCGTGCCACCTTGCTTTTGACATTCTGCAGTGGCATGTAAAGTCAAGGTCGTCTTACCCGATGACTCTGGACCATATAACTCGATAATACGACCCTTAGGCAAACCACCAATACCTATAGCACAATCTAAACTTAGCGAACCTGTTGAAATAGCTGCTAACTTCTCTACTTGATTATCACCCATACGCATAATCGCACCACGACCATACTGACGTTCAATTTGTGATAGCATTGCATGTAAAGCTTTATCTTTTGCCTCACCTCCTGCAACCTGAGCATTAGCTGAAGATTTTTTATCTGTTTTCGTCATAAATATTCCAATTAACAATTCATAAAAATAGCTTAGCATGCACATAGTAATAGTCAAGCTAAGGACTACACATCATAGCTACAAATACTTTCACAACCATCATCCATAACCAACAACGCTAGCTAAATAAAAATAAGAAAAGTGTGTACTTGCATCTACCTGTAAAAACCATTATCTTAAAATTCAAATCTAGAGCAAACATTTTCCTATGTCATCACCACACACACCCATGATGCAACAATACTGGGAAATAAAATCACAATACCCAGAGCAATTATTATTTTACAGACTCGGAGATTTCTACGAACTATTTTATGACGATGCTAAAAAAGCAGCAAAGCTACTAGATATAACCCTAACACAGCGTGGACAATCAGCAGGCGAACCCATACCTATGGCTGGGGTGCCCTATCACGCTGCTGAGAACTATTTAGCTAAATTAGTTAAGCTTGGTGAAAGCGTTGTTATATGTGAGCAATCTTCAGATCCAGGACATAGTAAAGGCCCGATGAAAAGAGCAGTAAGCCGTATTATAACACCAGGAACACTAAGCGATGAAGCCCTACTAGATCAGCAACAAGAAAATACTATTGTTTGCATTTTTGCAAAGAAGAAACAATATGGTCTTGCCTGGCTAGAACTATCTAAAACAACTATATACATACAGGAACTCGACCAAGAAGAGCTTAATGACAGCTTAGCCCGTATCCGACCTGCAGAGATACTTATTGCTGAAACACAAGCAGCAATATCACAAGCTTTCACCAACAGTATACCAACAACACGACGCGCTGATGCAGGGTTTAATTATACCTCTTGTAGAAAAAAAGTTTTAGAACAATTAGCAGTCAGCACATTACACGGTTATGGCTGTGATAACATGCAGTTAGCTATTATAGCAGCAGGTAATTTAATCGATTATATACATATCACACAACAACAAAAAATGGATCATATCAACACTATCCAAATTGCTAAAAACGGCATGTTCTTAAAACTTGATAAAGCCTCAAGAACCCATCTTGAAATAACAGAAAATCTCCAAGGGCAAACACAGCATAGTCTACTTGCCAGCATTAACTACACCAGTACCAGTATAGGTAAACGTAAACTTTCGCATTGGCTACATCATCCCCTGCAAAATATAGAAAATATTCAAGCTAGACAAACTGCAGTAAGCACATTAATTGCACATGAGGATGTTTGCCAAGAACTAAGCAAGCAGCTAAAAAATATTAGTGATATGGAGCGCATTCTCACACGCATTACCCTTAGAACTGCACAACCAAAAGACTTAATAGGACTTAAGAACTCGCTACATTGCATACCAAGCATACTACAAATTTTGACACAATTACAAAGCTCACAAGCCTACCACACTCTGACCAATAATCTAATAACATTTCCAAATGAATGTACATTACTAAGCAATGCTATCATAGATAATCCTCCAGCAACTATACGTGATGGTGGTATAATAAAAGCAGGGTTTTGTGCTGAACTAGATGAATTACACAACATCAATGAAAATGCGCAAAGCTACTTAGAATCTTTAGCAAACGAACAAAGAGAAAAGCTTGCTATAGCGAATTTAAAAATAGGTTATAATAAAATTGCTGGCTACTATATTGAAATAAGTAAGCAATACCAAGATCGCGTACCAGGCAACTATATTCGTAGACAAACACTAAAAAACGCAGAGCGCTACACCATAGAAGAATTACAAAAATTTGAAAGCAAAGCTTTAAGTGCTGCTAGCAAAAAATTAGCTAGAGAAAAAGTATTATATACTGAAATAATGGCAACCATTGCAAATAAAACACAAGGCCTGCTTAGTCTAGCTGAAGCTATAGCACAACTGGACTGTTTTGTTAGTTTTGCCATATGTGCAAAAGAACATCATTATACACAACCAAGTTTTACCAAAAGCAGAGGGATACACATAGAAGATGGCAAGCATCCTATAGCTGCACAAAATAAAAAAATCCATTTTATAGCCAACCACACAGCATTAGCACATGAGAGACCACTACAAATCATAACAGGACCTAACATGGGTGGAAAATCAACCTATATGCGCCAAACAGCACTCATTGTACTCTTAGCACATATAGGCAGCTATGTTCCAGCAAAAAGCTGCAAGCTTAGCCTTATAGATAGTATATATTGTCGTGTGGGTGCTGGAGATGATTTAGCAGGCGGCCGCTCAACTTTCATGGTAGAAATGACTGAAACTGCCAATATATTACATCATGCAACCTGCAATAGCTTAGTATTAATGGACGAAGTTGGCAGGGGCACCTCTACATACGACGGACTGGCATTAGCATGGGCATGCGTAAGATATCTTGCTGAGCATAATAAAGCTCTGGTACTATTTGCCACACATTACTTTGAACTTACTGAATTAGCACAAAGACTGTCTTGTGTGCAAAATATGCATCTTGCAGCACAAGAGCAACAAGGTAGTCTCATATTTTTATATAAAGTTTGCCCTGGCTCCACAGATAAAAGTTATGGCTTACAAGTAGCTAAAATAGCAGGCTTACCAAAAATAGCATTACAATATGCAAAAACACAGTTAACAACACTGAACAGTAACAACAATCATAGCCTACAAAGCAATCTATTTTCTGCAAACAACGACGATAATGAAGAAAAATTAAGTGAAAAAATTAGCGCTATAGACATTGAAAACACCAGTCCAAAAAAAGCATGGGATATACTTGCAGCGCTCATAGAAGAACACACAGAACAAGTCTAAGCATCCACAATACGATCTCGTAGATAATTAAGCTTAACCTTTCTAATATCCATACTATTTATAGATTGTTCTGGCTTATAATAAGCAACCATAGCCATTACTTCAGCCCATGTAAGTACATACTCTTGCATGGGTGGATTATGCATAGTAAGCACATCCCAGCCATTACCAACAAAAACACAAGGCTGCGTATAATTCTTTTTAGCCACTTGTGACACCTGACGAAGATTATCTGATACAGAATATGTCAGCCAAGGAGAAGCCTTACAGGTAAAATCTGCACAATAAAGCTCATCCATACGTGCATCTATTGCCACAGCATAATGCGTCTCAATCCAAGCAACATCAGAAAGTAATGAGGTAGATAACTTCTTATTAACCAACAATGGAGCAATAGTGCTTGACCAATGTGCTTGATAAGCATACCCAAGTAAATTAGAAACAGGCCAAATACAAATATCATGAACCAATGCTATAGCTTGCACCGTGGCTAAACCCACACGTAATCCAGTAAAACTTCCTGGACCAATATTAACCAGTATCAAATCTAATTGCGCATATGTACTATCATGCATATTAGCAACTGCAAGTAAACATTGACCAACCACATCTGCATGCCGCTCTTTGGCAGCACTATGACTATAAATAACGCCATTAACAATCCATGCCACAGAGCATGATGCCCCTAAAGTATCAATTACTAAAATGTTGGAATATGCCATAAATTTTAGTTCTTCATTGTTTCTACTTGCACATGTTCTAGGTAACGATCATCTTTACTTGCTTTTGTTAACTGCCATACTGCAGGCGTATTGGTATTATTAAATGCAGGATCAATTAAACGCAAGCTCAAGCAAGCATCATGTAATGCACTAGTACCAGTAGTTGTGAGGTGACAAAAACTAGCGCCCTGCTTAAGTATATTATTAACCGGCACATTTACACTACCTAATGCATAAGCTTTGTCTTGCGCACTGGCATCAATATATAGATTTTTATCATCTAAACATAAGGATAAATTAGTATAATCATTAACATTTTCACGTGAGTACAACGGTAAATTCACACAACGTGTTCTTGCGTTCAATACAGCTGATGCAGGCTTATAAGCTTGTACAACCAGTTCAGGGCCAATAGCTGCACGTCCACCAGAAATCGATACATGTAATTGTTGATTAGATGCTATTGCACCGCCCATAAGAGATCTGCGTTTCAAGCTATTAGCATAATAACTTGACATAGCACTAGCATGCTCACTATCCGACATCTTATCCCAAGCAGACTGCTTAATGCCAATATCACTTGGGCTACTCACATCTGTAGGGCTACAACCGACCAAGAAAAAAATCATCAACAAAAGCCAAGTATTCATATGCATCCTCCTTCTATGCTGCTGGAAGAGCAGCTCGTACAATATCAAACTCATTAGTATAATCGTGCCATAGCCACGCAGACCATGCCTGATGACTGGTTGTCTTCTTCTCATCAATAAGATCATTATAGCAATCTGAGCTACTGCTATATTTCTTACGCAACAATTCAGATTGAGCGTAATGCTCGGCATATATTTTTTTACTTGGCTCTACATATTTAAGTTGTAGCGATACCGGCTTTACTACTTTAGCATTGGTTAAGCAAGCTTTTGGCTGTACAAATTCATCTCCTTCCACACGTAATACCTTAACCTTTTTCGATTTATAAAAGTTCTGCATTGAGCGCGAGCTTACAATATTCATATTCCAACCGATGAAAGTTAAGAAAATATTCAACATACAAAAACGTATTAAACGAGGAATCAACTGTATTGATAGTAAGACAACACTTGCAAGGCACATATTAACCCTTGTTAACAAAGAATATTTCTTTTTCTTAGTTGACACCCTACAGTCTTTTGGATTAGCAAACAAAGAAGGAAAATAAAAAGAGAAGTCTTTAGACCAACCAAAAATATGACTAAGCGATTGTGTTGAACGAGAAATCACTGCATGAGAGAAATCTTTATTATTATAATGCTTTGCTCCACACATCGCAGCTAAGAATCCACCAAAGCATAAACCATACAACGTCCATTTAGTATCATGAGACAAAACTTTTTTTGATTTTAATTCTGCTAAATAATCTTCAGTTTGTGCAACCTGCACATCTAAGTCTTTTTGTAAATCATGACTTGAAGTAAGTGTCGGACCTTTACTGTGACCAACACCACGCTGATCATATGCAATAACGATACTATCTGTCATTTCAGCCTGCTGAATCACGCTTTTTAAGGTACTAGTTTTATAAATAGATACAGCATGACCTTGAAAAAAAAGCTGTAAGCCCTTTGGCTTTTTAGGAGTAACAATTAGCCTATGTAAGCAACTTTCATTTACTTTCACAGTACCATAATGAACCTGGGTTCCTTTTTTCTGTAGTCTTTGCTTAATATAATTAGTATCTTTATTATACACAGCAGAAGTCCACAGAACCTTACCGATAAAGACATTTAGCCATAGCCTAGTAGCACTAAACAGAAAAGCAGAAATTCTGTTATATACATCGGTCCAAATCGTAGAAAAAGTTCTCTTACTTAGATTATCTTGCATCATTTCACTTTCCTAAAAATAGCCATATAATTACTCGAAACATCAGCAGACATAGTAAAAGACTGACTCTTAAATACAAAATCTATTCCTACCATACCTACTAAATCTAAATCTTGTTTACGTGCACAAGCAATCAACTCAGATGGCTTAATAAACTGAGCATATTGATGTGTACCCGTTGGAATCCAGCCAAGCAGATACTCTGCAGCAACAATCAACTTAGCATAACTCCAATAGTTGCGGTTAATTGTGGATACCAATACATAGCCACCCTGCTTAGTAAAGTAACACATTTGTGCAATTATATCAGCAGGGTTTTCTACGTGTTCTAGCATCTCCATACAAGTTATAATATCAAATTTACTAGTTTTTTTTGCCAACTCTGCCAGTGAATGTGCCTTATAATCAACACTAACACCGTGCTGAGCAGCATGCATTTTTGCCACTTCAATACTAGCACAACTGGTATCTAGACCCACGACCTTAGCACCCTTACTGGCTAAAGACTCAGAAAAAATACCACCGCCACAACCAACATCTAACAAACGTTTTTTATTTAAATCAGCAACATAACTAGTTAGAAAAGCCAGACGCAATGGATTAATACGGTGCAGCATTTTAAAAGGACCGTTCTCATCCCACCAGTACGCAGCCTGTGTATCAAAACTAGAATTATCCACAACCATAAAAACAACGCTCAAGTAACATCTGGGCTTTACCCAGCAATACTGATTTTAAATCTGGCTTAGTAAAAGTCTGCACAGCATACACATCCTTTGTTTTAACAGCATTAGTAATATATTGATCACTAGTCATTAAGGCATCGACCATAGCTAACTCTTCAGCTTTTGCAGCAGTCCAATAATCGCCATTACCAACAGTATCTATATCTATATCTGGCCGGTAACGCGAAACCATATCCTTAAACTGGCTATGTATAGCCGCAAGCTGGCCACGCACATGCTGCTTACCTTGATCAGTAACTTCACCTAAAGCACTTAATGGTCGCTTACGCTCACCTGAAGTTAACTCAACAACATCAATATCATATTTTTTAAGAAAACCATTAAAGTTTGGCATTTGACTAACCACACCTATAGAACCAATAAATGCAAATGGTGCTGCGTATATTTTCTCAGCCACGCAAGCCATCATGTAGCCACCACTAGCAGCAACACGATCAACACATACTACCAAACGCAAACCTGCATCTCTAATACGAACCATCTGTGCTGCAGCCAAACCATAGTCAATAACCGATCCACCAGGACTATCAAGCTTGACCATAACTTCATCATCTAGCTGTGCAACCATTAGTAATGCCGTAACTTCCTCTCTAAAACTCTTCACCGCATCAGCACTTAAATTCCCTTTAAAATTCAATACAAACAATCTCGGCTTAGCCTCCATACTTTTCTTGTCAGCATTCTGACAAAGCTTAAGTGCTTTCTTTTCAGCTTTCAGAGCATTTTTAGCATGTAAGGCACCCGTTTCTGCAAACGTATTCAACATCTGCATTTTCACATCGTTATAAGTTTCATTAAGTCTTTCAAGAATTATAGGATCTCGTTTTGACATTTTAGCTTTGACAATGAGAAAAACTACAAAGCCTATGGCAATAACTACAGTTAAAACTTTTAATAAAAACGATAGATAATTAAATAAAAAATCATACATAGTAAATCCTAATAATTATGCAACACCAGCAATATGATAACCATGATCAACATAAATGATCGATCCAGTAATCCCACTTGCCAGTGGCGAAGCTAAGAATGCACAGGTATTGCCTACTTGGTCAATATCAATAGGCTTAGCTATTGGCGAATTTTTGGCAACATGATCAATCATATCACGCAAATCCTTTATACCTGAAGCACTAGCAGTACGAATTGGTCCTGACGATACAGCATTCACACGTATACCTCTTTTACCACAACACAGTGCAAGGTATCTAACAGAAGATTCTAAGCTAGCTTTAGCAGTACCCATAACATTATAATGTGACATAGCACGTGACGAGCCAAGATAAGTCATGGTAAGAATAGAGCCATTATCTGACATACAAGGTAACAAGGCCTTTGTAAGCAAGGGCAAACTATAGCTTGAAACATCGTGTGCCTGCTGCATACCGCTACGAGTTAAATTCTGGAGGAAATCACCTTCCAAGTGATCTCTAGGAGCAAAAGCAACACTGTGAACTAATATATCAATTTCACCAACAGTTTCCTTAACATCATCTGCTAACTTTTGTATATCAGCATCGTTAGCAACATCACATGCAGACAACATAAAAGGTGACCAATCAGCAGTTAAGTCTTTGACCCGTGACTCAAAGCGCTCAAGATAAGAAAAGCCTAGTTGTGCACCATGCTCATGCATACTTTTAGCCACGCCATATGCGATAGAGCGATCACTCATCACCCCAACGATCAAAGCCTTTTTACCTGATAAAAACACATTACTCCCTCAAACAATACCAGTATAACCAAAAAGCACGCTAATACCAACCAATACAAATATATTATTTCACTAAATCATAGCGTCTAAAAACCACAAAGCACAGTACAACCTATACAAAATTTTGCGTAGATTAACTATCAACTCGCAGAACATATCTAACACCCACATCAGCATCAAAAGCACTTTTAACCAAACAAAAGGTAGCAATAAATAAGTGACTAATACAGACCTTAACACACAACTATCGCTTCAGTAACAACTAGAATTAACAGTATTAAATGCCTAATTCACAACAACAAAAATAATATTTATTAAAAAAAAATTACAGTAAAAAACATGACCAGAAAAAAAATGCATATCAGCAAATATATTTGCAATCACATCAAAAAAAATATATCGTACACGAAATCTTAAATACAAAAAAACTGGAAAAATCATGCGTACATTATTCGACATATACAATACATTCTTTAATCAAAAAAAAATAGAAGCCAGTATACACAAAGAGCTTGTTGAGTTGACTAAGATAGCATTATCAGCAAGGCTCAGAGTGTCTTCTTTAAATAATAAAATAAATACACTTGAATGGTTAGGTGTCCCGATAAAAAAAAGTTTATTTAAATTGGATGAAAAAGAGTTGCGTAGTATAAACAAAGAGCCCACAAATAAAGCCCCTTTAGTTAAACACTTTTGGCTAATGGGACCACTGACAATTATAAATTGCTTGATGCTACCTATCTGCATACCAGGATTTTCACTAGCTTTAGGATTCGGATTGGCATCAATATTCTGCACCGAAAACTATTTAAATCAAAATAAAATACCCAATCCAGATAAAGAAACATATCATCAGATCTACCAAAATATTTGCAAAACGCTCAGAGAACTATGCACAGGTAAACTCTTACTGCAATTAAAAGATAACTTTTATCAATTCACAAACTCTGATAACATTGTAATACCAGGCTACAGTTACGCCATATTACCTCTAGTAATCACAACAATACTAAGCTTTGTAAAAAGCACACCTGCTGGAATAGCAACCTCACTAAGCCTACTACTAACACAACAGTATTTAAAAACCACCAGCAGATTGATCAATCTGCCTAGCAAAAACGAACTAGGACAAGATCTAGAGGATATAAAAAACACTATATGTCAAACCTATACATGGAATTATTTAAAAAGGAAAATTACCTCAATATACAACAGCTGCGTAGCTTTAGGAACAAAGTACAGCAGACAATTAAATGGTAACAAGAAAGCACAATTACCAAAAAAGGATTACATAAAAAAACAACAGCAACAAAGGTCACCTCTACGAAATCAAAATAATGACAAAGCAAGCGAACTAAGTGCCAAAATCTCAGAGCGATTATTTAGCGAACTCGATGCAAGCGAACTAAGTGCCAAAATCTCAGAGCGATTATTTAGCGAACTCGATAATTATTTCGGGCTATTTAGCAATAACAGACCTAGGAACGTTTACAGGCAAAGCACTAACAGCTACACTAGACACTAAGCATAATACTTACACTGAGGGCATAGACTCGCTATACCTAGCAACAAATTTTAAGTAAAATTTGCGCTAAAAAAATAAAACATAAAGAAATAAGCCTTAATTTTAAAGGATATGTATTTTATACATGTAAGATATAATCCATTAAAATATAAAGATAATACACACATAGATGGCATATAAAAAATTAAACACCGCTAGAAACTAGATAAATAAACATTACATTGTAATTTAATAGACTATCAATTAACAGAGGGTTACAACTTTGCCAATTGAAATTATTGAAATATCTGTTAAAATTTAATAATGCTTAGTAAATAGCGCACATTGGGTAAATCCAATATCGCAACATACTAAGCTGCTTAGACATCATGGATTGGGACGCTAAGCGGGATCGTTGAGTTTGGAGATTGGTTAGGGGTCATCTCTGCAAAGGAAAGCACACTGGACAAGGATGTCCAAACGAACCCACACTAACACAGACCCTGTTGCACCAGCTCGTGAAGCTGATGTGATGTTTTATTATCAAATATAGACTGCAACACCTGCTTCATTTTCTCTGCCCTTTGCTTATCATAACATGAGTAATATAATAACGGCTTTACCATTCTTGCAGCAGTTGCAGGATTAATAGCATCCATTTTCATAACACTATCACTCAATAGCACATACCCTGCACCGTCTGCACTATGTAAACTTGCAAAATTACCAGACAACCAACCAGCAAAACAGGCCATTATACGATTTGGCCGCTGCCAATGACAATCCTTATGCAACAGCAACTCACTTATCCATTGTAAGGGCTGCGCCTGCTTGCTAGCAGCAGCTATACGAAACCACATATCCATCACCAGATCATGCGACTGACTACGCTTATAAAAATCAGCCAACACAGGATCAGCATCGTAATCCGGCAAGGCCAACAACGCTACCAATGCCGCAACCCTATCTGTTAAATTATCACAACGCTCGTATAGATCAACAGCAAGCTGAGCATTAACCTCACCTGATAACATCATATAATACAACGCCATTGCACGAATACGCCTGGCATCCGCAGCTGCAGGCTGCCATTGATAACCACCAACCAATTTACCCGAGTAAAAATCATAACACTCCTGCCACTGTGACAACCAGCGTTTAGCGACACTTACTTCTAACATATCATAATTATCGCACAACTTATCAAAATCATAACCCCCTACCAACTCCTGTGCATAGCGCACTGCAGGTAAGCGCATGCACACACTAAGTAAAGCAGGATTCTCTAGCAACTGACGCATAGGCTTATCAAACACCTCAAGATCTGACTGCTCATCAAAGTCCTTTAACAACCCAAGCCACAGCGCCTGACTTTTAGTATAACGAATATAAGCATCATCATCACAAGCTATTAATACCGCGTTATCAGCCGCAGTCAAGTTATCTCTATGCTTAACTGGCGCTGATAAACCCCTAAATGCTGAGACAATTGGCTGCTCAGATACCGATACACTCCACTCTTGCTGCTCTTGCGACATACTCAGTACAAACTCATCAGCACGCACAATAGCCCCCCCCCTGCACATCATCAACTGAACAAACACCACCTTTATCTGTATACAACTTACACACTATAGGTAATAACTTTGGTTGATAATCATGCATATTCTCTGGCAAATCTGCAGTCTGATGCGCCTTAATAGTAAGTAACTTACGCAACTTATCATATCGATACGATAGATTAACAACTGGCGTACCTTTCTGGTAATACCAACACTTAAATGCAGCAATATCAAAATCACATTGTTCAGCCAACACAGACAAAAAATCATCAATTGTCGCAGCCTTACCATCAAATTTCGCCAGATAAGAACATATACCCTCAGTTAATGCATCATAACCAATAAGATCCTCCATCATCCGCAATACTTCAGCCCCCTTAGTATAGGTTGTTGCCGTATAAAAGTTATCAATACTTAAGTAAGCATCCGGAAGTATTGGATGTGCAGTTGGACCTTTATCCTCAGGAAACTGACGCTCAACCAGATCAAAGATATAATCTAGACGCGCCAGAGGACCATATGCATCAACAGCAAAACGCATCTCGCGATATGTGGTTAAACCCTCTTTTAAACTAAGCTGAAACCAATCACGCAAAGTCACCCTATTACCAGTCCAGTTATGAAAATACTCATGACCAACCACTGTTAGCACCCTTAAATAGCCATCATCCGTAGTTACATTTGGGTCTGTCAGTAAAGTGCTGGTATTAAATATATTAAGCCCCTTATTTTCCATAGC